>DAIDJX010000127.1 GCA_027451165.1 Prolixibacteraceae bacterium
AGGCGATACTGGCAAACCCCCCGGAGGAGGTGGAAAAAATCTTGTGATTTCGGATTTCGGATGTTCGATTTCGGATTTACCGATCACCGATTACCGAATACCGATTACCGATCACCGATCACCGACCACCGATTACCGGCCCTACTGCCTGGTCAGCGGATGCCCCTCCTTTTTACCCTTTTTAGAGGTATAGAAAAGTTGGTTCCCTTCGATTAAAAAGTACATCACCTTTGTCTTTCCATCAGGATATCTGTAAGTTATTTCGTTCCCGGAGACCTCATATCTGAAATCATTTTGTTTTTTGTTCACCCGGAAGGAAGAGGTGCCGTCCATATTGTACCGGTGGGTGACATAAAACCCGGGGGCAGTAAAGACCCAGGTACCCACCAGCGGACTGATGATCTGGCCATTGTTATTGTTGCTGTTATTCTTAAGGTTAAGTTTTGAGTTTTCGTATCCCTTGAAGGTGGAGGTCCCGGCAGCGGCATCTTCATAGGTCTTTTTCATTTTACCTTCCAGGATGATTACCTCCTCCCTGTCTTTGTCCAGTTTAACCGCAGCCTCCTTTTCAATCTTCTTTATTGCTTCCAGGTTGCCGATGGTTTTCTCTGCCTTGGCCAGCGCCGCAAATTTCTTTTTCATTTCCTGGATGGCAGTTCTTTGTCCGCCGCTGAATCCGGAGATGTCTACTTCAAAGATCGTGCTGACAAGGTCTTTTGTCAGCGATACCGGCGCGAACCCGGGGACAATGAATTTGATCTGTTCCGAGATGTTGTCGATCTGCATCTCGTTGATCAGCTTCATTTTGCGCTGGAGTACCCCTTTATTCAGTTCGTTGATCAGGTTATTCAGGTTCAGGAACTCCCCTTTCTGTGCCTCGTAATTGTTTTCCATCAGCCGCCGCAGGGGCGATTCCCCGGTCAACGGCTCCGGTGGCTGGCCATATTCTTTGAGGGTCCGGGCGCTGCGGGCGATCATCTGTAGGCGCTCCTGTTCGGGCAAGGCCGGATCGGAATAGGCCTTTTCCAGGTTGGATTTGGCTTCAATGACCCACTGCGTCTCCTGTTCACTGAGGAGTTTCTGTGAAAAGGCGGGATGATAGGTAACAAGAATGGATATCACAAAGAGCAGAGGAATAATCAGATTTGGTTTCATAAAGGCAGGCCTGGTTATTATTTTGAGGAACATAGATTCAGGATTTACTGTAAAAGTAATCCATTTCCCCAAAAAATTAAACAAACCGTTAACTCAGGAAAAAATTTTTGCAGAGTGTTTGCACGAATAAAAAAAACCTCTACATTTGCAGTCCCAAAATAAGGGGAAGTTCTTTAAAGGTCGGTTCATCTAAGGGTTAGGATTCAAGATTTTCATTCTTGCCATAGGGGTTCGAATCCCCTACGGACTACTTTTAAAAAGAGAAAAATAAAATGGCAAGTCATAAGTCATCGCTTAAAAGGATCAGGCAGACCGAAACAAAAAGGTTGAACAACCGGTATTATGCAAAAACCACGCGTAATGCCATCAAAAAATTCCGTACCGAAACCAACAAGGAAGAGGTGGTCAAATTGTTCCCTGAAGTAGTCTCCATGATCGACAAGCTGGCCAAGAAGAATGTCATCCACAAGAACAAGGCTGCCAACCTGAAATCGAGCCTTGCCTTGCAAATGAATCGCATGTAAAGCAACAATTTCATAAGAGAGAAAAAGGCCTTCCCCTTCAACCGGGAAGGCTTTTTTTTTATATTTGTACCAACCAAATACACAAATTATGGACCCATATCAAAAACTCAACCTGAAACAGTGGGCTGTGGAAGACCGCCCGCGTGAAAAAATGCTGGCCAACGGCGCCCGCGCCCTCTCTGATGCCGAACTGGTTGCCATCCTTATCGGATCCGGAAATGCCGGTGAAACAGCTGTCGAACTCTCCCGGCGCATCCTCCATGCCGTGGAAAACAACCTCAACGACCTTGGCCGCAAAAATTCCGACTTCCTGACGCGATTCAAGGGAATTGGCGAAGCCAAGGCGCTCAACATCATGGCCGCCATGGAACTGGGACGCCGGAGAAAGGAACAGGACACTCCCGACAAGGCCAAAATCACCGGGAGCAACGACGCTGCCGACCTGTTCATGCCGCTGCTCGGCGACCTCGACCACGAAGAGTTCTGGATCCTGTTGCTCAACCGCCACAACAAAATCATCGACCGCTTTATGGCCAGCAAAGGCGGCATCACCGGCACCGTGATCGACGTCCGCAGCATCATGAAAGTCGCCCTCGACAAACTGGCTACTTCCATGATCCTCTGCCACAACCATCCCTCCGGTAACCTCTCCCCTTCAGACGCTGACCAGCAAATCACCCAGAAACTGAAGGAAGCCGGCAAAATGGTGGATATCCAGGTGCTGGACCACCTGATCATCACGCAAAAAAAGTACTTTAGCTTTGCGGATGAAGGAATGATCTGAACAACTGTTTAAATAATACAAACCATTATCTTTGATAACTTTAACAGTCATTCAGAATGATCCTTGTCTTCTCACCGAAAATCACTCCCCGCCTGGACTATACCGTCGGACTGATTTTCCGTGACATACTCGGAACAAGTGCGGAAATCACCTCCGATCCTGACGCATTCAAGCGGTCTGAGGCGCCTAAAATCAACTATTCGGATGCACCCCTGCCTGGCGGACTTTACCTCCGGGCTGATCCACTGCTCTCTGAAACCGGGATAAAGCATTATGATCCTTCACCCATTGTCTTTGAAGGGGAAACCGGTTTCTTCGGAACTTCTGCAGATAGTTTCCTGCCCTTTGACCCGTTTGCCTCCGCCTTCCTCCTGGTTTCCCGGATGGAGGAGTATCTCCCCGGGGAAAGAGACCGTTTCGGACGTTTTCCGGCCAAAGCCTCCCTGCTTTACCGCAATGGTCTTATTGAAAAACCGGTGGTCAACCGCTGGGCCCTACTGGTGGCGCGGGAATTGGAAAAACACTATGGAAAAATGATTTTCCCGGCACGAAAATTCCGCTTTTTTCCCACCATCGACATCGACAATGCCTGGGCATACCGGCACAAAGGACTTTTAAGAACTGTTGCCGGTATGGGAAAAGAAGTACTGAAGGGAGATTTCGGGAATTTCAGGGAAAGAATGCTTGTGCTTTCACGAAAACGAAAGGACCCATATGACACTTACGACTATTTGGAACAAGTGTTCCGGGGCAATGAATCCAGGATAGTCTTTTTCTTCCTGATCGGGGATTATGCAAAATATGATAAACAGGTTTCCTGGAAGAACAGGAATTTCCGGAAGCTCATCAAAGAACTGGGACAAAAATTTGAAGTGGGTATCCATCCTTCCATGGCAGCCTCAACTACAGGAAATTATTCGCTGGTCAAAACAGAAAAAGACAGGCTGGAGCAAATTATAGGGAAGAAAGTAAACCGGAGCCGTCAGCATTACCTGATGCTAAAAATGCCGGATAGCTACCTCCACCTGACTGAAGCCGGAATTACTGAGGATTATTCCATGGGTTATCCCGATCTGTCTGGTTTCCGGGCGGGAATTTGTACCCCCTTTTATTTTTATGACCTGACCTGTGAAAAGGTCACACCCCTGAAAATTTTTCCGTTTCAGGTGATGGAAGCAACTTTTTTGCAATATTTGAATCTTCATCCGTCCGGGGCCCTGGAAAAAATAAAGACCATCATGGAAGAAGTTAAGAAAACCGGAGGTGTCTTTTCGGCCATATGGCACAACGAATCGCTGGGGAACAACGGAAAGATGGATCGATGGAAAAATGTTTTTGAAGAAATGATAGTAACCGGATTCCGGTATGCAGATCAACTTTAACATACAACCCAGGTTTGTCAGCGGCGAGCACCTTGATCGCCGCAGGTATGACCAGTGTGTGGAAAATTGCTCCAACGGACTGGTATATGCCTGGTCGTGGTTTCTCGATATCATGGCCGGAGATTGGGATGCATTTGTCTGGGGCAATTATGAGTACGTGATGCCGGTTCCCAGCCGCCGGAAATGGGGCATCCGCTATGTTTACCAGCCCGTTTTTGCCCAGCAATTGGGCATCTACCCCACCCCACCCCCGGAAATCCAGAAAATCTTTCTGAAACGGTTGAAACGGAAATTCAGGTATATTCATTACCCGGTGCCTGATAGCCTGAAGGAGGATGTTATGAAGGGATTTGACATCAAACCGCTCCATACGCGCATATTGTCTCTGGAAGAAGGCTACCCTGCAGTGGTCAGGGAATATGACGACTATATCCTCCAAAACCTGCGGAAAGCACGGATGAACCTGATCAAAATCGACAGGCAGGGGGATATAGACGAATTTTTCGACATTAAGGAGGATGCCAAAAAGATACCGGTTCCGGAGAAAAGCTGGAAGAACCTGCGAAAATTGATGAAAACCACCATTCGCGATGGGAACGGCTGGTTGTACACGGCATCTGGTCCCGACAATGAACCTTTAGCTGCGGCATTTTTCCTGGTTTGGCGCAGCAGGGCTTATTACATGACGGTGGTGCTGAGCGAAGAGGGAAGAGAAAAGCGGGCCGGCTTTGCCATCCTGGATCAGTTCATACGCGATTTTGCCGGGCAACCGCTGGTCTTTGATTTTGAAGGTTCTTCCGTTCCCGGGGTGGATAAATTTTTCGAAAGCTTCGGCGCTACCAAAGAGTCCTACAAACTGATCTCCCGGAACCGCCTGCCGTGGTTCATTGCGCTCTTCAAAAAATAACCATGTCAAAAGGAAATTTAATCAGACTTCTTTCCCGGCCAGTATCCTATGCCCTACCTCTGGGAAAACTGATCTCCATCACCGGACAGCAAAGGATCCTCCCCTTCTACCATGCCGTGGCTGATGAACCGCCACCCCACCTCAAACATGTACTGAAAATCAGAAACATAAAGACTTTCCGGGAAGATCTCGGATTCCTGCAGAAACACTTTCAACCGGTGGATGCCCGCCAGTTGCTGGATGCTGTTACCGGGAAAACGCACATCACCCGCCCCTATTTTCACCTGACCTTCGACGACGGGCTGAAGGAATGTTCCACAGTGATAGCCCCCATCCTCCGGGAGAAGGGTATTCCGGCCACCTTTTTCATCAATACCGGCTTTATCGGGAACCGGGAAATGTTTTTCCGCTACAAGGCCTCTTTGCTGATGGACAGGCTGACTGAACTATCTCCCGTTCAGGAGAACGCATTCCATGAAACGCTGAACACCGTTTCAATTCCTCCTGGTAATCTAAAGAAACGCTTGCTTACTGTGAGTTACAAGCAGAAAAAGGTACTTGAAAATCTCGCTGTGACAGCCGGACTCAGTTTTGAAGCCTATGCCGTTAATAAGGAGGTGTATATGAACGCTGAAGATATTGCCGTTCTTCAGCAGTCCGGGTTTACCATCGGGTCTCATGCGATAGATCACCCCCTGTTCGCCACCATTTCCGGGGAAGAGCGGCGCCGGCAGGTCAGCGAAAGCCTGCAATTCCTGACAGCGCATTTCCGGATTGCGCCTGCTCTGTTTTCCTTTCCCTTTTCTGACGAAGGAGTCCCTGCAGAATTTTTCAGGCAGCTATACCCACCGGAAGGGGTTGCCGATCTCAGCTTCGGGGTTTCCGGACTGAAAGCTGACATTACTCCCCTTCATCTCCACCGGATACCCATGGAAACCGGTCAAGACTCTGCCCGGCAGATTATCGGCGGAGAATATCTTTACTTCCTGTTTAAATCGGTGCCGGGCCGGAATAAAATTCACAGAAAATGAACCGTAACCTGGTCAGAAAATTAGTGCCGGAAAAACTCCGTATCCGGTTGATCATGCTGAAAATGCAATTGAAAAGTCTCGCTTATACCGGAGATACTTTTTACTGCAACTGTTGCAGAAAAACATTCAGCCGTTTTTTACCCTACGGAAACATTCCAAGAGAAAATGCCTGCTGTCCCTGGTGCCATTCCCTGGAGCGGACGCGGGTGCTTCAGGCTTACCTGGAAAGGGAAACCGATCTTTTCAGAAGGGAACGAAAAGTCCTCCATTTCGCCCCGGAATGGATCATCAGGAAGCGGTTCCGGCAATCGGCAGGCAGAAGGGGATACTATTCCGCAGACATCAATCCCGCCCTGGCCGATCATGTAGCTGATATTATGCAGATTCCCTTCCCCGATGAAACCTTTGATTACATCATCTGCTCCCATGTACTGGGCCATGTACCGGATGAAAAAAAGGCGGTGTCAGAAATGTACAGGGTGCTGAAACCCGGTGGTGAAGCACTGGTTATGACAGTAATTGATCCGGATAATCCGGAAACCTTTGAAAATCCGGAACTCACCACTCCGGAGGAGCGGTTTGCTGCATACGGAGAGCAGGATCTGCTCCGGTTGCATGGGAGGGATTTTGCAGACCGCCTGGCAGGAGAAAACATTAACGTGGAGGTGATCGACTACCGGACTAAACTGCCCCCTTCTGAAAACCGCCGGATGAGCACCGGTAACGGCAACCGGGAACTGATTTTCCGCTGTACAAAATGCAGGGATCAGAGGACCCCCGAAAGGGGTAACTGATATTGCCCCAGGCAACGCCTGGGGTACAGGAAGAAAGTGAATCAATCCCTTTGTTTGAAATGCTACCGTTGTGAGGAGACAATGGTTCTGAAACCCGGAAAATCTTCAGGGTACAGAACTGTCAGGGTTTTTAAACAAAATGACCTTGATCTGCCCTCTATCCAGCTGCTTCACCACTTTCCATTTCCCAAACAGATTATCCAGTTCGTCATCGGAAAATCCGTTAAACACATTGGAATAAAAAATATACCTGAAATTGGATATTCCCTGCTCAATACTCCCCAACGAACGGCTATCTTCGCTTAATTCAATGAATTTCAACGGGATGTTGTTGGGAAAATCGGTACCCACTTCCTGAAAAGGGATATTTTCCCGGTCGATGTAGCGGATCATTTCTGTCCGGAGCGACTGATAAGGCAGGTAAGCCAGTATGGCATCCCACCCCTTTGAGATGCGGTCGGGATAAACCCAGAAATGCCCGGATACCAAACCAGCCAGCAACACGGTTGCGATCAGCAGTTTGCATTTTTCCTGTTTCAGTACCTGAAGCAAACCGGCCACGGTGAGGGTAACCAGGTAAAACACCGGGATCAGGTAGCGGTGTCCCGAGAGATTCCTGTAACTTAATGCAGAATAACTCAAAATGACCAGCACCACCGAAAGTAAAATTAATATTTTCTTCAGATCACTATTGATCTTAATTTTAAACTTAAAAATCCTGATAATCAATAGAATCCCAAGAATCCAGATAAAGAGACGCCCATTGTCCACCAGTCTCCATGCCAGTACCAGTCCATTCCGGAGAAATCCCCGGAAATCTACCCGCTGGAAATGCACTGCCCAGGGCATATCTTCATGGTAACCGATCCAGCCTTTCCGCAGGTAATGCATGCCCAGGTAGCCGGCAGCCAGCAAAAAGGGGACCAGGTAAACGGGGAAAGACTTTTTAATATAATCCCAGGAAACGGGAATAAAGTGTTCTTTCCTTTGGGAAATAATCGAAGTGATCCAGCCAGCCATAAAAAGGGCAGCAGTGATCATCATGCCCCTCATGCTGGTCAGGGTCAGTCCGGCAACAGCAATGGTGAGCAAAAGCCGTCTGTTTTCAAAGAAGCCGCAAATCGCCATGGAGAAGAAAAAGAGCAGCCACACATCCGGGGAGACCAGGGTAAACTGGGTGACTATGGCAGCATCTCCCAGGAGGAGGATGGTCCAGAACCAGGGATGACGGTCGTTGATCAGCACCCGCACCACTCTTCCGGAGAAATACACGGCGCCCAGCACAAAAGGGAGCATACTCAGGTGGCTGACCAGCATTGTTTTTCCAAAGATCATCCACATCAGGGCCAGGAACATGCCAAATGCCGGGATATGGCCGCTGTCCATGTTATCGGGCAGAAAGAGAGAACTGAACCCGGTTTCATAGAAAAAGTGGGCATGACGGGATGCCAGTTGGAGGGTATCCCAGAAGAAGGGCAACCGGGCTGTCAGGATCACCGGCATAGAGAAAAGGAAATAAGGGAGAAAGTTCAGCCCGAAATGTACCCATTGACTTTTATTGCCAGCAAACCGCATGTGGAAATAAGATGTTTCAGCAAAAATAGGGATTTTGGTGCCGGAAAGTCAATAATTCCCTATTTTTATGGCGCTAATCCATGACTATGAAAGTTAATATTTTAGGGAACAGCCATTCTATGATCGACCAGTACCTGGGGGAGATCAGAAACGTTCATATTCAGCAGGATCCGATGCGCTTCAGGGCAAATATACAGCGCATCGGGGAGATTTTTGCCATTGAAATCGGGAAAACCCTGCCCTTTCAGCTTACGGAAATCACGACTCCGCTCGGTACCGCCATGGTGCCGCAAATGGACAGTCAACCAGTGCTGGCGACCATTCTCCGCGCAGGATTGCCCATGCACCAGGGAATGCTCCGGATATTTGACCGGGCAGAAAACGCCTTTATTTCCGCCTTCCGGAAATACAGGGATGACCATACTTTTGAAATCGAGTTTGAGTATATGTCATCGCCTTCCCTGGATGGTAAAATTGTGATTTTAACGGATCCTATGCTGGCCTCGGGCATGTCGATGGAGGTGAGTTACCTGGGGCTGCTCTCCAAAGGGAAACCAGCGCACATACACCTGGTATCGGTTATCGGGAGTAAGCAGGGGGCAGCCTATATTACAGAAAAGATCACATCGCCCAATGTCACTCTTTGGCTGGGGGCCGTTGATGAAGAACTTAATGCTTTTT
Source organism: Prolixibacteraceae bacterium (assembly GCA_027451165.1). Classification (GTDB taxonomy): domain Bacteria; phylum Bacteroidota; class Bacteroidia; order Bacteroidales; family Prolixibacteraceae; genus UBA1413. The sequence continues at coordinate 8,834 of DAIDJX010000127.1, forward strand.
CCTACATTGTGCCGGGCCTGGGTGATGCAGGAGATCTGGCTTACGGTGCCAAGGTCGACTCCAGGTAACTCCAGACTTCAGGCTGGGGATCAGGAGACTCCGTCAACCCGGTAGGTGGTTAACGGGCTTAAGCCCGTTTGGGTTTAAGTATCTGCTGCCATTAAGCCCCCAGCCTGAAGGCTGGGGTTTGCTAAAACCCCTCAAACATCC
>DAIDJX010000128.1 GCA_027451165.1 Prolixibacteraceae bacterium
CATCAATGTGGCCAACAATTACCAACCCATGCTTACCATCACCAATAAAGATCAGTCGGACAATAACACCCTGTTCCGGAACAACATTTTATATTTCAATGAAAAAATACGGATTGCCGCCATTCCGCTGAATTACCTGAACAGGGGCATATTCTATTTACTGACCGACAATTTCAAACAATCTTTGGATGACTTAAATAAAGCTATAGAACTGGATCCGGCTTCTGTCATCGGGTACCTTTCGAGGGGCAATTGCAGGAGCAAAATGGTTGAAATGGTAGAATCGCTGGCCACAAGCCAGGAGCAGATAAATGTTACAAGCCGGAGCAAAGGACCAGTGCCATCCAAAGTTTCCCAGATCATCCCCGGGTCCAGCGATTACGACCTGATCCTGGCGGATTATACGCGGGCAGTTCAGTTGCAGCCGGCCTTTTTCTTCGGCTTTTTCAACCGGGCATACATCTACCTCAAACAAGGCAAATATCCTGATGCCATGGACGATCTGAACAAGGCCATAGCCCTTGAACCTGAATTTGCAGAAGCCTATTACAACCGTGGGCTTACCCGGATTTACATGAACGATACAAAGGGAGGGGCCATAGACCTCTCCAAAGCCGGAGAACTCGGTTTGGTGGAAGCCTACAGCATTATTAAAAGGTATTGTAATTAGCACATCATGAAACACAGGTTTTTCAAAATGAAATTTAGGGTCCAGGCAATTGTGGCTGTAATCACACTTGCTTTCATGCTGTTGTGCCCACCGGTACAGGCCCAAAAGAAAACTGCCTATGCGATTTTCACAGGCAAAGGGAAAAAAAGCAGTGTGGAAAAGATGATCAAAAAGGTAGCAGAGAGTGATGTGGTGTTTTTCGGGGAGTTGCACAACAATCCGGTGGCCCACTGGCTGCAATACGAGTTGGTGGAATCGCTTCATCAGACGCGATCACTGGTATTGGGCGCCGAGATGTTTGAAGCCGACAACCAGGAAGCGCTCAACAACTACCTCTCAGGGAAAATTAATGCCAAAGCACTGGATACCCTGGCCCGGTTGTGGCCAAATTATAAAACAGACTATGCCCCTCTGGTCAATTTTGCCAAAGCCAAAGGGCTCCGATTTGTGGCGACCAATGTTCCCCGCCGTTATGCCAATCTGGTTTTCAAGAAGGATTTTCAGGCCCTTGACTCGCTGACGGAGAAGGAAAAATCCTGGATAGCCCCGCTGCCGATTACCTATGATCCTGAACTTCCCGGATACGCCGGAATGAAAACCATGATGGGGGGCTCTCATCCCAGTGAGACATTGCCCAAGGCACAGGCGCTGAAAGATGCTACCATGGCGCATTTCATAGCTGCCCATTACAGTCCGGGAAAACTCTTTGTCCATTTCAACGGAGCCTACCATTCTGAAAACTATGAAGGAATCATCTGGTATCTGAAGCGGCTTCTGCCGGAACTGAAGATGACGACAATTACCACCGTTTCTCAGGCCAATCCCCTGAAACTGGAAAAGGAGCAGCTGAACAAGGCAGATTTTGTGATTTGTACCGATGAAAACCTGACAACCACGTATTAATTCAGCAAATGTCAGTGAATCAACCGCTCGCAGAGAGAATGAGGCCCCGTACCCTTGACGATTTTATGGGGCAGGAGCACCTGGTCGGGCCTGATTCTGTCTTGAGAAAGATGGTCAGCACAGGGAACCTTTCCTCGTTCATTCTCTGGGGGCCGCCCGGTGTCGGGAAAACTACCCTTGCGCGGATCATTGCTTCCACCCTTGACAGGCCCTTCCATACCCTCAGCGCTATCAACTCCGGGGTTAAAGACATTCGCGAGGTCATTGACAAAGCAGGAAAACAGCAGTTCTTCGGAAGACCAAACCCAATCCTCTTCATTGATGAGATTCACCGTTTCAGCAAATCACAGCAGGATTCCCTTCTGGGAGCTGTGGAATCCGGGGTAATCACCCTGATCGGCGCTACTACTGAGAATCCCTCTTTTGAAGTGATTACCCCTCTGTTATCGAGGTGTCAGGTATATATTCTCCATTCCCTGGAAAAGGATCAGTTGCTGACTTTATTGGATTACGCAATTACAAGGGATGTTGAGCTAAAAAAGAAAAATATTGTTATCCGGGAAAATGAAGCCTTGCTCCGCGTTTCTGGCGGGGATGCCCGGAAACTCTACAATGCACTGGAACTGGTGGTCAATGCCCTGCAGGGAGAAACCATCGAAATCACCAATGACCAGGTGCTGACGGCTTTGCAACGCAACCTGGCCATATACGACAAGCAGGGGGAGATGCATTATGACATTATTTCCGCTTTCATTAAAAGTGTGAGGGGCAGTGATCCGGATGCCGCCGTTTACTGGCTGGCCCGCATGATTTCCGGGGGTGAAGATGTGAAATTCATTGCCCGCCGGATGGTCATTCTGGCAGCGGAAGACATCGGGCTCGCCAATCCCAATGCCCTGCTGCTGGCACAGAGTACCTTCAATGCGGTCCACCAGATCGGGAATCCCGAAGCCAGGATCATCCTTTCCGAGTGTGCCATTTACCTGGCCACTTCGCCCAAAAGCAATTCCGCCTATGCAGCCATCGATACCGCACTTGGTCTGGTGGAATCAGAAGGTGACCAGCCAGTCCCGCTTCACCTGCGCAATGCCCCCACCAAACTGATGAAAGACCTCGGATACGGCAAAGAATACAAATATGCTCACTCCTTTGAAGGGAATTTTGCAGACCAGGAATTCCTTCCGGAGAAAATCCGGAAAAAAAGAATTTATATTCCACAGGACAATCCTTCTGAATTAAAAATCCTTGAAAGATTAAGGCTTTGGTGGGGTAACAGGTTTTAAAATATCAGGAAACATGAAAAAAACAAAACTGCTGATCATTCTTTTAATCTTCGTAACCGGACTCAACGCACAGGATGGAATCAACTACGATGAGAACCTTATGCCAGCCTATACCCTTCCTGACCCGCTGGTTTTCCCTGGTGGAAAGAAGGTAAAAACAGTCCGCCAGTGGGAGACAAAGAGAAAACCTCAGATCTTCAGGATGTTTGAAGAACAGATGTTCGGGAAGATTCCTGAAGGATTGGACATTAAAGAATACCGGCTTCTGGAGGAAAGTGATGTAACCCCCTACCCCAACGGCAGGCGGAAACAAGTGGCTCTGGTACTGAAAAAAGGGGAAAAGGAACTTCTTATCCAACTGTTGCTCTACCTGCCCAAAGGAGTGGCAAAAGCGCCGGTATTCCTGGGATACAACTTTAAGGGCAACCACTCGGTGACGCCCGATAAGGCGGTGATCATCAGTTCATCCTGGGCAAGAGATGATGCTGCATCCGGAATTACGGGCAACCGCTTTTCTGAAAAAAGCAGGGGAACTGAAGCTTCCCGATGGTCTATCCAGCGGATGCTTGACGCTGGCTATGGGGTTGCAGTCATGTATTACGGGGATGTCGATCCCGACCGGGATGATTTCAGCGATGGGGTTCATCCTTTCTGCTATTCCGGAGACCAGAAAAAACCACTCCCCGGCGAATGGGGCGCCATTGCCGCCTGGTCGTGGGGCCTGAGCCAGGCTTTGAATTACCTGGAAACAGAACCTGCGGTTGATGCCGGCAAGGTGATTGTATTTGGGCACTCCCGCCTGGGCAAAACGGCGTTGTGGGCTGGAGTGACGGATCCCCGTTTTGCCTTGGTGATCTCCAACAACTCGGGATGTGGCGGGGCAGCCCTTTCCAAACGGATTTTCGGCGAAACCGTAAAGAGGATCAATACCAGTTTCCCACATTGGTTCTGCGACAATTTTAAGCCATACAACGACCGGGAACAGGATCTTCCGTTCGACCAGCACGAACTGATCGCCCTCATTGCGCCCCGGCCCGTTTACATTGCCAGCGCTCTGGAAGATCAATGGGCCGACCCGAAAGGAGAATACCTGGGCGGTTATTACGCCTCGCCCGTCTACCATTTGTACGGAAAAAAGGGCCTGGAATCAGCCGAACAGCCACCGGTGGGAGTACCGGTCATGAACCAGATCGGCTATCACATCCGGCCCGGAAAGCACGATGTCACTGATTTCGATTGGGAACAATACATCCGGTTTGCGGATATGCATTTGCAAGACTAAAAGACACAAGACTAAAAGACACAAGACTAAAAGACACAAGACTAAAAGATTTTAGACAGTATAACAGGAAAAAATTATTGATATGAATGCTTTTTTTGCAGAATTCTTCGGAACAGCCATCATCCTGGTGTTTGGGGCAGGGGTAGTAGCCAATGTGTTGCTGAAACAAACCAAGGGACACGATTCCGGATGGATCGTAATCACCTTCGGGTGGGCCATCGGTGTTTTTACCGGTGTGCTGATAGCGGCTCCGGTCAGTGGAGCACACCTGAATCCGGCAGTTACCCTTGCTTTGGCGATGGCTCACAAATTCTCCTGGGCGCTTGTACCGCTGTATATGGCAGCTCAGGTACTTGGCGCCATGTTCGGAGCCTTTCTGGTTTGGCTGGCCTACAAAAAACACTTCGACGTTACTGACGATGGGCAGGCCAAACTTGCGGTTTTTGCAACCATTCCCAACATCAGAAGTTATTGGTTCAATGTGATCACTGAAATTGTTGGTACCTATGTCCTGACATTGGCAGTCCTTTATATGGCAGAACCTGAGGTCGGACTGGGCGCACTCAACGCGCTTCCGGTAGCCCTGGTGGTTTTGGGAATTGGATTGTCGCTTGGTGGTCCGACAGGCTATGCCATCAATCCCGCCAGGGATCTCGGCCCACGCATCGTTCATTTCTTATTGCCGCTGAAGGGAAAACACCACAGCGACTGGAAATATGCCTGGGTGCCCATCGTTGGTCCGTTAGCAGGAGCGGCCATTGCAGCTGTTATGTTCTTAATTTTTAAATCATTATAGTTTGACCATGAAAGGTTTGATCATCATGTTTGCAGCCCTTTTCCTGGCTGGTTCATTAATTGCCGGAGATAAAACATTCAATATCCAATCACCCGACAACCGGATTTCTGTAACGGTGGTTACCGGGGCAAAGACTACTTATAGTGTAAAGGTGGATGGAAAGGAAATTCTGGCTCCATCTCCCTTATCTCTGACCGTGAACGGGAAAATTCTCGGAGAAAATACGAAAGTGAAAAAGAACAAGCAGGTTACTGTGGATGAAAAGATATCTCCGGTACTGAAAACCAAATGTGCGGTCATCCGCAATCATTACAATCAGCTGGCACTCTCTTTTTCGGATCAGTTTGGTTTGGTTTTCAGGGTGTTCAATGAGGGTGTTGCCTACCGTTTCACCACAGCCTTCCCCGGAGAAATTACAGTGGATGCTGAACAGGTAACTTATCAATTCGCAGGGGATAATCAGATTTGGTTCCCGGAGGAAGAAAGTTTTCAAAGTCATAATGAACGCTTGTACAAGCACCTGGCTGTGAAAGATATCGGAGATTCCCGGTTTTGCAGCACACCTGCTCTGGTGGAAGTTCCAGAGGGAATCCGGCTGGCCATTTCAGAGTCTCATCTGGAAGATTATGCAGGTCTCTGGCTGAAGGGAACAGGCAGCAACACTCTGAAAGGCATTTTCCCGGGTTATCCGCTGGAAGTTCAGCAAAGGAACGACCGGGATGTGGTGGTAACCCGTCATGCCGGCTGGCTGGCCAAAACTGCCGGTACCAGGGAATTCCCCTGGCGGATCATGGCGGTAGCTTACAACGATGGTGAACTGATCACCAACCAACTGGTATATCTGTTGTCGAAACCTACTTCCCTTGAAGATACCTCCTGGATCAAACCCGGGAAAGTCCCCTGGGACTGGTGGAATGCCAACAACATCACCGGAGTCGATTTCAGGGCGGGTGTAAATACCAATACCTACAAATACTATATTGATTTTGCCGCCGACAATGGACTGGAATACGTTGTGCTGGATGAGGGCTGGTACAAACTGGGCAATATCATGCAGCTTTCTCCCGATATCAATATGGATGAACTGGCTGCCTATGCCAAAAAACGGAATGTGGGAATTGTACTGTGGGCAGTCTGGAAGTCACTCGATGATAAGCTCGTTGAAGCGCTCGACCAGTTTGAGAAATGGGGCATCAAAGGCATCAAGGTTGATTTTATGCAGCGCGATGACCAGTGGATGGTAAACTATTATTACCGTGTGGCAAAGGAAGCTGCCAAACGGAAAATCCTGGTCGATTTTCACGGAGCTTACAAACCCTGTGGACTGAACAGGCAGTATCCCAATGTCATTACCGGAGAAGGAGTCAGGGGATTGGAAAACAGCAAGTGGAGCGCCGATATAACGCCCGAACATGATGTTACCCTCCCCTTTATCCGGATGTGGGCAGGTCCGATGGATTTCACGCCAGGCGCCATGATCAATGCCACGAAAAGTGATTTTAAAGCGGTGTTCAATAAACCCATGAGTCAGGGTACCCGTTGTCACCAGATGGCCATGTATGTCGTTTATGAAAGCCCTCTCCAGATGTTGGCCGACAATCCGGTGCACTACCAGAAAGAGGCTGAATGTTTTGATTTTATTAAGAAAGTACCGACTGTCTGGGATGAAACCAGGGTTCTGGAAGCTAAAACGGGGCAATATATCCTGCTTGCCCGTAGAAACGGGAATAAATGGTACCTGGGGGGAATGACCAACTGGGATGCCAGAGAGTTAACTGTAGATTTATCTTTCCTTGAAACCGGGAAAAACTGGTCTGCAGAAATTGTCCAGGATGGTATAAATGCTGACCGGAATGCCGTTGATTACAAAAAAATCACCCGGACGGTAAAAAGCGGGGATAAAATTACCCTTAAAATGGCGCCCGGCGGCGGATGGTGTGCCAGGATTGAATAATGACTGAATGAAAAAAACACCTTCAGTAGCCTTAGTGATTCTGAACTGGAACGGGGTTACCCTGTTCGACCGTTTTCTCCCTTCCGTGCTTACCCACAGCAAGGGAGATGGCATATCCGTGTATGTGGCTGACAACGGTTCAACCGATGAATCCGTAGTGTACCTCCGGAAAAACTATCCGGAAGTTCACCTCGTTCTGCTGGATCAGAACCGGGGATTTGCCGGCGGTTACAACCGGGCATTGTGTCAGATCGAAGCCGACTATTACATATTGCTCAACTCTGATGTGGAAGTTACCCCCGGATGGATAAAACCGTGCATCAGGCGGATGGAGAATGACCGTACCATTGCAGCGCTTCAGCCCAAAGTCAGAAGTTACACCGACAGGAACAAATTTGAATATGCAGGCGCTGCCGGAGGATTTATCGATCGTTGGGGTTTCCCTTTCTGCCGGGGCAGAATTCTGAACGAAACAGAAGAGGATGCCGGGCAATATGATCAGCCGGTATCCCTCTTTTGGGCTACTGGCGCCTGCTTGTTTGTCAGGGCTTCACTTTTTCACCAGAGTGGTGGGTTTGACGATGATTTTTTTGCCCACATGGAGGAGATTGATCTGTGCTGGAGATTGAAAAACCAGGGTTGGAGCATTTATTGTGAACCACAAAGTACGGTTTTTCATCTGGGGGGAGCTACTCTTTCCTACCAAAGCCCCCGGAAGGTGCAGCTCAATTTCAGGAACAGCCTCTGGATGATGGTGAAAAACCTGCCACAAGGGAAACTGCTCCCGGTGCTGCTTCCCAGGATGATCCTGGATGGCGTGGCAGCCGTCCACTTTCTCCTGACCGGGGAAGTAAAAGCTTTTCGTGCTGTTTTTGCCGGGCATATGGACTTTTACAGGAAACTTCCCGCATTCCTGAGAAAAAGGAAGGAACTGCTGAAAGAGGTTCAGCAGGATTGTCATCCGGAAATGTTCAGGGGAAGCATGGTCTACCGGTTTTATGTGAAGGGAAAGAAAAGGTTCTCTGAATATCATTTCTGAATTGTAATTAATCATGCAGAAAGTTGCTTTTATTACGGGATGTTCAACCGGAATTGGCCGGGAAATGGCGCTGCAGCTGAATGAAAAAGGCTGGAAGGTGGTGGCTACGGCCAGAAAACCGGAAACACTCACCGCCCTGGAAAAAGCCGGTTGCCTCGCGCTGCGGCTGGATGTCACCGACCATTCGCAGATCCTGGAGGCGGTCAGGGAAGCCGTCCGGGTCCTTGGCCGGATCGATCTGCTGATCAACAATGCGGGTTATGGGCTGATTGCCCCGACAATGGATATTTCACCGGAAAAACTCGAACAGCAGTTGCAGACCAATGTATCCGGCGTGATCAGCCTGATTCAGGAAATAGCTCCGGTAATGAAAGCACAGGGTGGAGGTACTATCGTGAATACCGGGAGCATATCCGGAATAGCGCCGACCCCGTTTTCAGGAGCTTACTGTGCATCAAAGGCGGCTATTCATGCCTGGAGCGATGTGTTGCGCATGGAACTGTCTCCGTTTAATATTAAAGTCATTACGCTGCAGCCCGGGGGTATCGTTACCGATTTTGGGAAAAATTGTGTGGAGACAGTCAAATCCAACCTGAAACCCGGTTCCTGGTATGGCAAAATCGAACAGTTTGTATACTCCAGGGCGAATACCTCACAGGAAAAAGCCACCCCGGTCGATGCGTTTGTTACAGATGTACTCCGCAAAATGCTCCGGAAAAATCCCCCCGTCATCATCAGAAGCGGTAAAAGAAGTTTTATCCTTCCGCTGATGAAGAAGATCCTTCCGGAGAAATGGCTCGACCAACTGATGATGAAGAAATACGGATTGGACAAATTTTAAAATCTGAACACACAGGTGCAATTCATCCGAGAAGGATTATCCTGAAGGAAGAATGGTGAATTCTGGAAATTGCCTTATCTTTGTGCAGATATTTCGCGCAATGGGGTGCCTGATTCTGTATTGAACGCAAA
>DAIDJX010000129.1 GCA_027451165.1 Prolixibacteraceae bacterium
CGCTCTTTGTTACCTTCCCTGATTTTGTAATTCACGGTAACCGTATCTCCGGCGCCGAAGGCCGGTAATTCTTTCTTCTCATTCCCGAATGCAGCCCGGGCAATTTTAATCAAGTCCATCATTTTACTTTTAAAAGTTTGGCAATATTACCCGAAATTCCGGCGTAAGAGATTGCTGAAAAATGTCGCGCAAAAGTAGTAATTATTTTATTTCACACAACGGGATTATCAACTTAATTTTCAATGACCCCCACCTGCAGGAACTTTCAGCTTATCACCGGTGGAATTGGCGATAATCCGGAGCCACCATTCCGGGTAGCCCGGTTGAAGCGGAAATGCCGGCAAGCCATATTCATTGCGGCTGAACTTTCCGTTTTCTTCCTTCTTAATGTTCCCGTCCATGTATTTCACCAAGAGGTACTGATATAATTTCTTCCATTGCGCTGTGGTTTCATTGGCCTCATTCACAGAATATTCCGTAAGAAACTTCCGGGCAAGGGCTGGATCATTGCCTTCCATAAGGGTAATGGCCGCTTTATCGATTACCGGGATAAACCGGACAAACTTATCTTCCTTTTCCTGTTGCACTTTCTGAATATCCTTAATCATATCGGAATAGCGCAGATAAGCAAAATTGGAAACCTGCGTGAAGGCCCAGAAAGCCGACGTTTCACTGTAGGTGAGCAGGTCGCCGTTACCCACCCGGAAGCATTCGGGAACAGCAGTGATCCCGCAATACATAGGGATGTAGCAGGTGCTGTAACTATCGTCCACACCAAACCAGATGATACCGCCCACCGGATCGGGCAACCAACTGCGGCTCTGCGCCACAAAAGAAAATCCGGTTTGTTGGGTGGAAATGGCTCTTTCATTGAGATAAGTAACAGTGTCCACTTTCCAGGTCAGTCCTCTCCACCGGTAAGGCAGTCCGAAAGGACCTGCACCGGCATCCCTGGTCATGTCCATGGGCGTTCCCTGGTAATGGTCACGCATCATACCCATAACCTCTTTAACTGTCAGCTTCCGGTCAGGCTTTACCCATAGAGGCATCCTGTTAACCGGAAAATTATTTTCTCCGCCATGAATGATTTTTCCCATGGCATAATCGGTATAAGGTCCCATCGTGCTGCAGACCTTGTTGAAACCGGCAAAAACCCTCGCATCGCTGAAACGGGCACTGCTGAAGGTTACCGGTGCATAAACATCTGAAAAACTGAAATCTTTGTCTTTCCCCTTATACCACCCCATCTCACGGGCAAAAGTGATCACATCAGGAGCGTAACGGCAGTTCTGAGGATCGTTTAAGGGGAAGGTGGTGATCCTGGCCTGGTTGGCATGACCACAAATGTACCCGTCAGGAATGCGGAGGGCAACCCAGACCGCTCCCTTTTTCCCTTTGCCCTTGCCAATGATTTCCATGATCCAGGCTTCATTGGGATCAGAAATGGAGAATGATTCACCTGAACTGGCATACCCATATTTTTCCATCAGCGAGGAGATCACCGTAATGGCCTCCCTTGCAGTTTTTGACCGTTGAAGGGCAATGTAGATCAGGCTTCCGTAATCCATGACCGCACCATCCTGGGTGCTGAGTTCTTCCCTGCCCCCGTAGGTGGTTTCCCCGATGGCCACCTGGTGTTCATTGATGTTCCCCACCACACTGTAGGTATGCGGCACCTGTTCAATTTTACCCAGAAATTTTCCCGTATCCCACTCAACAACATCCAACAGGGAGCCAGCAGGCCAGTCTTTGGCCGGCCAGAAATACAATTCTCCATAAAGTGTGTGGGAATCAGCAGCATAGGTAATCATAACCGAGCCATCCGCTGAAGCGCCCTTTGTCACCAGGAAATTCGTGCAACCCTTCGTTTCCGGGGAAAACCGGAAAGACAACAGCAGCACACAAAAAATAACAAACACTTTTTTATAATGCATGGTTCTACTGATTTTTTAATTGAATCCGCAAATATATGACTTTCATAACATCTGAAACTGACTTTTCTCACTTCCAAAAGGTGGCCTTATAAACGGCCTTATTCTGCACCCTGTCGCTTACCGTAAGCTGAAGGGTATGCCTTTTCCCGGTCACCAGCCTTGCACGGTCTATAAAATATACCAGCATATTCGTTTTGGGATCATACTCAAAAAGCGCCCACTGGTTATCAATTAAGCCCTCATAGGTACTTATTCCCGAGAGGTTGTCCGAAATTCTGAAGCGGATGGCATTGGTTTCGGTCAAGGCATTGTTCTTAATCCCCAGCGCTGTGATTACCGGTGGAACGGTATCGCAAACCACCGTAAAATCTCCGAAACCAGTGATGCTTGCCACCATCCTGTCTCCTTCCACTTTTCCTCCGATATAACTTTTCCGGCCTTCAGCATCCAGTTCCACAACTAAAGCCCGATGTTTCAGCCGGTCGGGCAAAGCATCGGTCTGCAGACTGATTTTTGCCGGTTTCTGCAATGGCACTGTTTTCTCATGTACCTTATAGACCGGAGAATAACAGCCGGCTAAACCTTTTACTTTTCTGAAATGAAAAGTGAAATCCTCATAAAAAGCACCTGATGGAGTGGTAATATCAAAATCCGGGGTCGAAAAACTGTTCCGGCTGTCGTAACTGAAAACCTCGCCTGTTTTGGACTGTAAATTTTCCGAAACCGGCTCTTTACCCATCAACTCAAAGGATATTTGCGACTTGTTACCAGCAACATCAGTTAAAATGACATGTATGTGGCAGGATGTTTCTTCGTCGATTTTGACCACCCCCCTCGACCGGTCAGTTTCATAAATGCTTAGCCGGTTCCCCCTTTCCCGCCAAAGCCGCTGGTAACGAACGGCCTTCCTGACAAATTCTGCATAGTCGATGTGGCTGTTGAGGTAACGGTTCTGATCAAATGAAATGCGATCTACCCGGGAAGAAAAAATTTCTTCCTCATTGACCAGTAACCGGGCTGAAAAGATCCCGCATGGGCTTGCATTGTTGTCGAAGTAATCATTCGCCCGCACTGATAGTCCAATTTTACCCCAAACGCGGACCGGTGCGGCAGATGCCAGTGCATAGCCCTTTGCACCGGCGGTGACAGATAGGGTGACAGGTTGCCTTCCCATATTCACATGAGATTCCTCATCCAGCGGGTAAATCCTGAGGGCGAAGATCTTCGGGGGAGTTTTATCTTTTATGCCGAAATCATTTTCCAACAATGGATTAATGGCATCCTCGGAATGGGTGGTCCTGATTTCATAATGAAGATGGGGCCCACCGGAACTGCCGGTATTTCCACTTCTCGCAATCTGTTCGCCCCTGGTTACGGGAAACTTCCCGGCAGGTACCTTAAGGTCAACGGCAAACGATTTCCTCTTGTATTGCTCTTCGCGGACAAACTCCCCTATTTCGTCATTGAACCTGTCTAAATGGCCGTAAACAGTGGTAGTTCCGTTCGGGTGGTCAACATACATTACTTTTCCATAACCTGAAGGTGAAACTACAATTCGGGAAACATAACCATCAGCGCTGGACAACACAGGCAATCCGGTTTTTTGTTGCGTCCTGAAATCCAGGCCGGTATGAAAATGATTCGGCCTCAACTCACCAAAGTTACCGCTCAGTGAAAGAGGTATTCCCAGGGGGTTGCCGTAGTATTTCAACTGACTGGTGGCGGTCAGGGAAAATATCAAAACCAGGAGGGTAACGAGGCAGTATCTTGGTCGGAACATGCTTTTTTAGTTGAAAACGGCAAATATAACAGAAGAGTGTTCATAAAAATTGTGAATTGGGAGTTAAGTTCCGATCAATTTCATGAAAATTATTAATTTTGTGACAGAATTGCAGCAAAAATGACAGAAGAAGCCCTTTTGCTTGTAAAAGAACTGAAAGAGAAGATAATCCTTGTGTTCAGTGAGTTTGAGATTCTTGAGAAGAAAAATGAGGAATTACAGGCGGAGATCGGATCTTTAAAAAATAAAATCAGGTTTTTGGAAGAGGAAAAAGGGATTCTGGGAACAAAATATGATCATCTTAAGATGGCCAAAGCCATAGAAGCGGGCTGTGGAGATAGTCAGGCGGCCAGAAATAAGATGAACAGGTTGATGCGGGAAATTGATAAATGTGTGGCATTGCTGAACGATTAAAGACAGAATGAACAACACGCTTTCAATAAATATAAAGATTGACAACAGGGTTTATCCGCTGGTAGTCAGTCGGACAGATGAGAAATGGTACCGGGATGCTGCAAAGGAGCTGAATGAAATCATACATACATTCAGGAGTGATTACCCGGACAAAGATTCGCAGGATGTGATTGCAATGGCAGCCTTCCAGGTGGTTTTTCAACACCTTCGGGAAAAGGAAGAAGCGAATCAGCTACCGCTCATCAATGATTTGAAAGAGATAAGGGATGATGTGACTGATTTTCTTGAAGAGAGAAAGCAGTAAATTATCCGGAAAGATATTTTATCATACCCGCAGTTCTGTTCCACCATAGTTGGGATGGAAACTGCGGTTTTTTATTAACATTTTAAAATTATTTAGATTATGATAGGAACAATAATAGGAGCAATTGCCGGATTTGTGGGCGGAGGAGCCGTTTCCTACTTTTTGTGGGATAAGGCGCTGAAAGCCAAAAAGACAAGGCTGATCGCCGAAGCGGAGGCGGAAGGTGAAGTAATCAAAAAGGAAAAGATGCTTCAAGCCAAAGAGAAGTACCTTCAGTTGAAATCGGAACATGAAAAATTCACCAATGAGCGGAACCAGAAGGTCATTGTTCTGGAAAACAAGCTGAAACAGCGAGAAACCGCTGCCAATCAGCAAAGAAGTGAGCTGATGAGGGACATCAAGAACTTTGAGACTGAAAAACATGAAGTAGAGTTGATCCGCGAGAACCTGAACAGCCAGATGGAACTCATTGAACAGAAAAATGAGGAACTGGAAAAAATTCATCGCCTGCAACTGGATAAACTGGAACAGATTTCCGGATTATCTTCAGAAGAAGCAAAAGCACAGATGGTGGAATCGCTGAAAGAAGAAGCCAAAACCGAAGCGATGTCCTACATCAATGAGATCATGGAAGAAGCCAAACTGACGGCTTCAAAGGAAGCCAAAAAGGTGGTGGTCAAGACCATTCAGCGGGTAGCCACAGAAACAGCCATCGAGAATGCAGTAACCATTTTCCACATCGAAAATGATGAGATGAAAGGACGGATCATCGGCCGGGAAGGACGTAACATCAGGGCGCTGGAAGCAGCAACCGGTGTTGAAATCATCGTTGACGATACCCCCGAGGCCATTGTTCTTTCAGCTTTTGACCCGGTAAGAAGGGAAGTGGCCCGGCTTGCCCTGCACCAGTTGGTTACCGACGGACGTATCCACCCGGCACGTATCGAAGAGGTCGTCCAGAAAGTTCAGAAACAGGTGGAGGAAGAAGTCATCGAAACCGGAAAAAGAACAGCAATTGACCTGGGTGTCCACGGACTTCATCCCGAGCTGATCAGGCTGATCGGAAAGATGAAATACCGCTCCTCCTATGGACAGAACCTGTTGCAGCACTCCAGGGAAGTAGCCAACCTCTGCGCCATCATGGCGGCTGAATTGGGGCTGAATCCAAAGAAAGCCAAAAGAGCAGGTTTACTGCATGATATAGGAAAAGTACCGGATGATGAACCCGAAATGCCACACGCTGTTTTCGGAATGAAGCTCGCGGAAAAGTACAAGGAAAAACCTGAAATATGCAATGCCATTGGTTCGCACCATGATGAGGTTGAAATGCAAACCCTGCTGGCGCCCATCGTCCAGGTTTGTGATGCCATCTCAGGCGCCCGTCCGGGAGCCAGACGTGAAGTGGTTGAATCTTACATCAAACGGTTGAAAGACCTGGAAGATCTGGCCCTTTCCTACCCAGGCGTTATGAAAACCTATGCCATCCAGGCCGGCCGGGAACTGCGTGTTATCGTGGGTAGTGAGAAAATCAATGACCAGGAATCCGAACAGCTTTCCTACGACATTGCCAAGCGTATTCAGGATGAAATGACCTACCCTGGACAGGTAAAAATCACGGTGATCAGGGAAACACGGGCAGTCAGCTACGCCAAGTAAAATATAAAAAGTGCCCTTCGCCTTCGCTCAGGGACCGAAAATGAAGGGCGCTTTTTACTTTAAGTTTTTCACTTTCAGGTGAGCTCCGAGCACTTTTTTCATTTGCTGAATTTCCTGACTCCGGTACGTTTCTCCGGTCAGTGCTGCCGACTGGTCAATGCTCTCAAGCAATCGCAAAAGGAAGGTCGACGAAGAACCAGGTTCCAGCCGGTTGATTTCAATCACCGGATTCATTTTTCTTAGTACAAATTCCAGTTCCCTCCGGCCTGAAATGGAACCCTTTCCCGAAGGATTGATGTAAAACAGGATATCGGTTTCCACGTCAGGGTGTACCCGTGCAGCAATTTTCCGGTCGGCATAAGCCAACAACGGATGCCGGGGAAAGTCAATGTACCGGACTGGAAACTCCAGTTTCCGGGCAACAATCTGATACAGGAGGGAAAAGGCTACCATACTCCCGGTGGCCGACTCCAGCAAATGTGCCACAGAATGACTTTTCATGTTCTCCTGGTTGTCCGATACAATCCTGAACCGGTACTCATTGAAAAAAATATGATTCAGTACGGTAATTTTCTCCAGGGAAGTCAGGGAATTATTCAGCTCAACCCACACCCTTTTTCTAAGTTCCTCTATTCTCCGGTACACTTTTTCTACGCTGATTTCCGGGAACAGATAACGGCTGATGATGATAAATCCTTCCAGCAGATCGGGATCACTCTTTGCGGACCACCCCCTGAGGTGCCGGATTTCTTCCTTGAACCTGATTTTCCGGATCAGGCGACCGATCCGTTCCTGACAAACATCATGCACTGTTGATTCCCAGACATATTCCAGATCAGGTATGATACGGGCAGATTCCTTCAGCAATTCCTTCTCCACTGCGTCAAAAATCATCTGGTCCGGATCATCCAGCAAGCTGATCAGAGCCAATAACTTCGACTTCCGTACCGTGTTCATATTCAAAAGGTTAATTGGTTTAAAACTTCCCTGACCATAGTTTCCATCTCCCGGTGGTACTCCTCATTGGCGCTCTTTACCTGACGATTGGCAATCATCAGGCATACCGTCACCGCTTCATGTCCCAACATCCGGGAAAGGCCGTATATGGCGGAACTTTCCATTTCGTAATTGGTGATGCGCATCCCCTGGTACCGGAATTTTTCCAGTTGAGTGTTCAGCTCAGGAATGGCCAGGCCCAGTCGAAGTATCCTCCCCTGAGGCCCATAAAACCCGGGGGCTGAAATGTTAACTCCCTGCACAAATGGCGCCTTATCCAACTTTTTCAGCAATCTTTCTGCGCCATACACGACATAGGGGGAAGGGAAATCCTCAGGCCAGCTGATGTACTGCTTCAACGCATCTTCAAAATCAAGATCACAATAATCCTTCCTGTTGGCATAAAAGGCGAGCATTCCATCAAATCCAACCGAACAACGACTTACTATCCAGGAGTTTACAGGAATATCCCTTTGCAAGCCTCCGGTGGTGCCTATCCTGACCAGCTGAAGAGAACGATGTTCCGGTTTTATTTCACGCCGCGCAAGGTCAATATTGACCAGTGCATCCAGCTCATTCATCACAATGTCCACATTGTCAGTTCCAATCCCGGTAGAGATTACTGTAAACCGATTTCCATGATAGCTGCCAGTGGCAGTTACAAATTCCCTGTTTGAAACCATCATTTCTGTGGAATCAAACATCGATGAAACCATCTTAACCCTACCGGGATCTCCCACAAGGATCACCCGGTCGGCAACCTGTTCTGGTAGCAGATGCAGATGGAAAATGGTACCGTCAGGATTCAGGATTAATTCTGATTCTTCAATCATAACACTATTTTCACGAAGCGACCAAAGCTATTTAAAAAATCGCTTTATTACCAATAAGTTAGACCGATATTTATCAACAACTAACATAAAGTTTGTTGCAGGTCACGTTAATAACCGATTGAAAGTACAATTCGGGTAAAAGTCTATCAGCCTTGCATATGCTGATCAATAGGGTGTTTTATATGGATCCTGCCGGTCGGGGGGATTACCTTTTTAATTTCTGGTTCCTGTTTGATTTGGGATCAAATTCATCCATTTCATCGTCGTCGAAATCGTCGTAAATTGATAACCGTCTTTTTGTACTTTTTTCTTTAAGGGAACCTCCGGAAACTGTGGCTTTTCTATCCACTTTGTCTATTTTTTCCCGGCTAACCGATTTGGAAAAATTCCGTTTCATCACTTTGAAAACAAATAATTGAAATAGAATAACTTAAAAATAATGCTCAATTTTTCAATTTATACTTGCTGATTTATTCCTGTCAGAATATCAGCTATTTGTGCTCAAATATATAAACAATTCTCAAATCAAATAATGGGCTGTCACTTTTTTATAATTCCTTTACAATTTAACGATTTCAGAGCATATTTGTTGAGCAGGCATGTAAAAATCCAAGATTCTCCAGCCTTGGTATACCTGCGCAAGAAAATTTACGTTTTATCAAGTTGAAAAGAAGTTATGTCGAGATTTTTATTTTCCGCCTGGCTTATACTATCGCTGGTTTTGATACCTCAGTTGTCTGAGGGACAATCCGGAACCAGAAGGGACAAATTGTACGATAAAGCGCTGAGGGCTTATCAGAGCGGTGATTATGCTGCCGCCAGGCTCGCCCTGGGAAAAATAGAATCAGAATCATCCGGAAACTTGTCAGTCTGCCTCCTTATGGCGGATATCTGCCACGAACAGCGCCAATTGGAGGAAGAAATGATTTGGCTGAAACGATCGTCACAAATTTCCGGAGCTCCGGCT
>DAIDJX010000130.1 GCA_027451165.1 Prolixibacteraceae bacterium
CCCCACGATCCGTTCATGGTCATACAGGTTTCCCAGTTCTGACCTTTTACGGCATCCCTGTCGGGAATAGATTGCTCCGGGGTTTTGGTGTCGCCGGGGAAATCGGCGTGCAGGCGGTTGTTACTGATAATACCTGGTTGTAATTTCAGCAATTCACTCAGTTTGGCCGCTCCGGCTGCACTTTTCATCTGGGCATCATAATCCCACCAAAGTACAGACACTTTACCGTAGTTGGTCAACAGCTCCCTGACCTGGGGTACGGCCACCCGGTCGATATATTCGTCGAAGGTAGAGGTCATCTGCACCGGATCCCAATGACCGTCATGTTCCAGGGTGTACTGGTCGATTTTTGTGGAATCAGGATTGGGCCACCCTTCGCGCATCAGCCTGCGGGCTGCCGATCCTCCGGGATTGGTCCAATCCACCGCCTGCGAATAATAAAAACCCAGTTTGATGCCTTGCTTATGACAGGCATCAGCCAGGGGTTTCAGCAAATCTTTGCCATAGGGCGTGGCATCCACTACGTTCCAGTCGCTGGCTTCCGTGTCAAACATGGCAAATCCGTCGTGATGCTTGGCCCCGACGATCAGGTATTTCATCCCCGCATCTTTGGCCATTTTCACCCATGCTTCCGGATCATAGCGGTCTGGATTGAATTCTTTGGCTTTCTGACGGTATTCTGCTACCGGGATTTTACACCTGTTTTCGATCCAGGCGGCATCGCCCTTGGCCTGCCGGTGACCGTTGTACACCCCGCCATAGAGGGAATATACCCCCCAGTGGACGAACATCCCGAACCTGGCATCATGCCACCATTCCAGACGCTTGTCGACGGGAGTGCTCTGCTGCCCACGGATACCTGATCCCAGGAAAAGTATCAATATCAGAATTGTAAATCTTTTATTCATAGCAAAACAGCCCTTTCTTTTTCGCTAGTGACGGGATGGCTTCAGTTTTTTGCTGAAACTGTTTTCCCCATTTCATTTTTACACCCGTCTGCAGTTATGTTTTTTGATTTTCCATCGGTTACACACTCTTTTCCGGAGGTTTCAAAATAGATTTTACTCAGTTTTACCCCATTACAATCTGATAATACCAGCCCCTTACTATCAGCCACTACGGTGCTCTTCACGGTCACATCCCTGATGGTTAATTCCCTGCAGCCTGAATAGGTCTGCACATTTCCACAGGCATTGACCAGGTTGAGCTCACTGAAGGTGACCTGCCGGCAACTGTCCATCGCGATCAACGCCGGTGAAGCCTGCAGGGCAGTTTCTTTCATATAACCCTTACTGATCTGGTTATTAATCTGTTCCAGTACGGTAGTACCCTGACCATCGATCACTCCTTTTCCTGTTATCCCGATATTTTGCTGGTTATTGGCCACAATGAGTGCTTTCATGCCATCCACAGTGTAATAATCGTAAATGGAGGGAGTACCCACCAGAATGGCACCCTCTTCC
Organism: Prolixibacteraceae bacterium; assembly: GCA_027451165.1. Lineage (GTDB taxonomy): Bacteria > Bacteroidota > Bacteroidia > Bacteroidales > Prolixibacteraceae > UBA1413. The sequence goes on from DAIDJX010000130.1 coordinate 1,464, forward strand.
AGTTGGATGGTTACATTCGATTTCAGCGTAATGGTTCCCGTCAGGTAACGGCCAACATAAAACACCAGTTTACCGCCTCCATTCTCACTGATAAAATCAACTGCCTTCTGGATTGAACGGGTATTGAGCGTAACTCCGTCGGATTTGATGCCAAAAACGGAAGCCCGGTAGTCTTTAGCCCAAACGGTCTGGGTAAGGGTAAGGACGAGAAAAACCACACTCCATCTTAAACCTATACTTTTCATATACTGCTTATTTCTATAATGTCGCTTTATTTTATCATCACATTTTCCGATTTGTACCGAAAAATCTGCTCTTTTCCAGAGCTTTCAGGTTCATTGAACCGCATCCGGCTGAAGGTAGCCCCTGTTACATCGTCCATCACAATGGAGGGACGATAGTCTTTCTTCTGCGCGGTCAGGGTCACATTTTCAAATTCGATCCCGGTGGCATGACGGAGGTAAAAACCCCAGGCAGGCAACTCCTTGAACTGGGAAAACTCAGGATAGGCCGTACGCATTTCCGGGATACTGTCCAATTCGGCAGAAGTAAGTCCTCTTTTGGCATACAAGGGATTTCCTGCTCCAGGATAGACAATTTCAATGTTTTTCAGCTTTACATTTTCTATTTTGTGATCCGGAAGGCCAACGATACTCGCCGGAGAGATATTCCTTGGCAAATCCTCCACCGGGCCTTCATAGTTATAGCCTGCATCAGGTTTTCCAAAAGGCACCTCCGCATACACATTGGAAATGGAAATGTTTCTCATGAAAGGTTTTTTACCCTGGCTCCAGCGGTCACCAATGCGCAGGTAGATCACATTTCCGGTATTGATCGACCTGACCCCATCCACCACAATGTTTTCAATTTCCCCGCCATCAACGGCAGCAAAGGTGATGGCGGAGCGGAAGGTGTCAAAGATGGTAAGGTTGGTGACTTTAAAATTGCGGAATCCACCGCGCGAAACGGTACCGAATTTCAGCCCGTTAGCACTCGAACGCCCCACGCAATTGTCGACAATCACATTCTGGCAGATTTTTTTGGCATCGTGCGATTTAAAGCAAATCACATCATCCGCTGCATCAAAATAGCAGTTTCTGATCTCCACACTGTCGCAGTCGACCACATCGATCCCGTCGTTGTTCCAGTAGGATTTGCTGTCGACGATCTCATCGGCCACATAAAGATTGACACACTGGTCGTAGGTTTGGTTCCAGCTGGCAGGATCACGCAGGGTAATCCCGGTAACCCTTACATTGCGGCATTCCCGGAAATAGATATTCTGGGGGCGGTTAGTTTCGTTCGGCCTGTCCAGTTTCAAAGGATCTGTAAAAATCCCACGGTGGATGTATGCCACCATGTTATTGGCGGTAATAAAGCCCCGGCCATTGATGGTTCCTTTTCCCGAAATACCTATATTTTCCTGGTTTACGGCAAAGATCATCGACATCCAGCCAATTTTTTTGTCTTTCACATAGTCAAACGGGTTGGTCGAACCCAGCAAAGTAGCTCCGTAATCCAGATGGATTGTCACGTTTGACTTCAGGTAAATGCTTCCGGTAAGATAATTGCCTGCCTCAAAAACAAGGCGACCACCACCGTTTTCAGAGATAAAGTCGATCGCTTTCTGAATGGTGCAGGTATTCAGGGTAACCCCGTCGGCCTTAGCCCCGAAGTCAGAAGCTTTGTAATCTTTGGCAAAAACATTCAGGGTGAAAAATACAATCAGGATCATTGAAGCGACCATTCCCCGGAATCCTGGGTTCATGCGGTTTATTATTGTAGGTTTCATCTTACTTTTTTTCATTATTTGGTTTGGGTCACTCCGGAAGATTTATAGGTATGCAATTGTTTTTTCCCTTTTCCGGGTTCGTTGTAAGTCATGCCGGAAAGACGGGCTTCCTTAACATCATCCATCACGACTGCCGGGCGGTATTCCGGCAATTTGGCGGTGAGTGTAATGTTTTCGAAGTTGATGTTTCTGACATGGCGCAGGTAAAAACCCCATGCAGGAAGTTCCTTAAACTGGGAGAACTCCGGATAGGATTTGGCCATTTCCGGGATACTGTCGAGATCGGCAGGTTTAGTTCCCCGGAAGGCATAATTGGGGTTGCTCCCTCCGGGATAAACCAGCCGGATGTTACGGAGCGTGACATTGGTAATTTCCTGCCCGGGAAGCCCCACAATCGATGCAGGTGAGATATTCCGCGGAAGGTCTTCCACCGGACCTTCGTACTCATAGCCTGCATCAGGTTTGGTCGCAGGAATTTCTGCCTCCATATTCTGAATGGTAATGTTGGTCATTGTTCCACGCTTTTCCGGACGAGAGCGGGCGCCTATCCGGAGGTAAATGGCATTGCCTGTGTTGTAGGCATATAAGCTGTCAATCAGGATGTTTTCGATGGCACCCCCATCAGGAGTCGCGATGGTGATGGCTGAACGGTAAGTGTCATATACTTTGTTGTTGACGATTTTGAAATTCCGGTAGCCCCCGGCGGTCACCGTTCCGAACTTGATCCCGTTGGCGCTTGAACGGGCCACGCAGTTCCGGACTTCCACGTCTTCACATATTTTAGTGGCATCGTGCGACTTGAAACAAATGGCATCATCGGAAGCATCAATAAACGAATTGGTTACTTTCACGTTCCGGCAATCCACAATATCCAGTCCGTCGTTGTTCCAGAAAGCTTTGCTGTCGACCGTGATCCCGTCGATGCGGAGGTTTTCGCACTGGTCATACACCTGTACCCAATCAGCAGAATTTCTGATCACAATTCCGGAAATCTGAACATTTTTACATTCCCTGAAATAAATGGCCCGGGGCCGGCGGCTTCCGGGGCGGTCATATTTCATGACATCAGCGATAATGCCCTTGTTGATCTGATCGGTCAGGTTATACGCCAATTCCCTGCCCTGCCCGTCAATGACCCCTTTCCCGGAAATTCCGGTATTCTCAGCCTGATAGGCAAAAACCAGTGAACTGTATGGCGTATCGATGTTATAATCGTAGATATTGGTCGAGCCAACCAGAATTGCACCCTCTTCCAACTGAAGGTGGACATTGGATTTCAGCTCGATATGACCTGTGAGATATCTTCCCACATAAAATACCAGCTTTCCACCACCCTTTTCGTGGATATAGTTGATTGCCTTCTGAATCGCAGTGGTATTGAGGGTTGTTCCGTTCGATTTTATGCCGAACAGGGAAGCTTTATAATCTTCCGCGGTGATCTTCCCAATGTTGCAGATCACCAGTAACAAAATGATAATGGATGTTTTATTCATACTTGTCGGTTTGTTGACAGTTATTTTGCAAATGAATACAGGGTCACCGGTCCTACCAATCCCATCGACTGAATGGGTTGATCCTTGGTTTTCAGGACGGTGAATTTTTGGGCGGTGGGATTGTCGGTAAGTGTTTTCATATAGTTACCCATCGTAGTGGTTACCCTGATCTCCAGGTCATTTAAACCTGACTGCACCAGGGTAGTTATCTCATAAATCCTTCTGCCATACCACTTAACCCCACAAGATTTACCGTTTACCAGCACCTCCGACACGCCATAAACCTGACCTAAATTCAGGATAACGGATTTCATTCCGGAAGCTTCAAATTTCTTCCTGTAGATAACGGTACCCGTAAAGTTAACCATTTCTGTCTCTTTCAGGTCTTTCAAAACCTCCATTTCCAGTGATTTCACCTGGTTTTCCCGGCTGTGCCGGAATTCAGCCTGCCAGGGCCCCTCCAGGTTCACCAAATTCGGGCCAGCAGGGAGTAGTGGCTGCCATAGTTTCCCGTTTTTCTCACGGCTGAAAACAATTAATCTGGATTCTGCCGGGCCCAACTGCAAGTCAAAGCTGTTCCCTTTCAGTTCAAACCGGAAACGGTCTCCTGTTTCCGGATCCCAGATCCAGGGGTATCTTCCCTTCACAATTTCAGGGGAGAAAGTCACTTTTGACAGGAAAGGATTGTAACGGTGGGCATTCCCAAAGAAAAATATTTCTGATTTATCGTCGCCCTGGTATCTGTTCTGGAGGACAAACCGGTCGGGTTGTTCGATTTCCAGGTAATGCGGAATTTGGTACTTTTTCACCACCGCTCCGTACCATTCCAGAAAACGGTTGTCCTGAGGCTTTTCCAGAAGGATGAAACGGTCGGGAAAGCCTTTCAGCTTATCAACCATTTGTTTTACCTTTTCGTCTCTTTCCTGATAATCTGCAAATCCGGGCGCTTTCTCCGGATATTTCCCTATGCAAAACACCCTGCCCCCAGATGAGACAAAGTCAAACAGCCTGGCCAATGTTTCAGGATAGATACTGGTGACTTCCACCAGAAAAAGGGTGCTGTATTTTTTGGGGCCGTAGCACAATTTCCCCTTTTGAACAGTTGAATCCTGCAAAATGATTTCGGTGGTATAATCAGCTGATCCACCGGTTTTGTGTATGGCTTCCCAGATCAGGGAGGTGTAGGGCACGTTCAGTTTTTCAGGGAAGGGATCGGTTTGTACCCCCATATCCCCCCAGAGGTCATAGGTAGCAGGCATGACCGCGATTTCGGAAAACATGCCGGCATGTTGCAAGACAGAAGATATGCGGGCTTTATACTGATTGAGGTATTTGAAATAAGGCCACCAGTTGTTGTTTTCATTGTAATAGGAACCATACTGAACCCAACCCGGAAAAGGAGCATCAGGGGGCGAATAGTTGAATCCATGCCAGATGGTATGGGTAATTCCTGAAAGGATACTCTGGTCGGAACCGGTTTTCAGCAGCTCCAGGGTAGCATTGAATACATTGTAGGTATTGGTCATCTCTTCGCAGCTGACCACCCGTTTCCCGCTGAGGTGGGCGGCGGAGGAGACAAATTTGTTGATCCAGGTGTACCCACGGCCCCGCCGGTAATCCTCATCCGGCATTTCCTCCCCGATTTTATGCTTCAACCAGTTGGTGGTCCAGGATTCTCCTTCGGGAATATCATAACCCAGGCTGCTTTCCAGGGGGAAAAACGCGCGTCCGTAAGCCTGAGCCCTGGATTTCACATTCAGATCCCTGCACCATTGCAGGTAGGTTTCTGTGAACCTTTCCCTGAGCAATTCAGCCTTGGTGAGTTCAAAATCGAAACGGACCCGTTTGATGATCTCTGCAAACTCAGGGGTTTTGGCTGCACCATAGTTCTCATCGACCACACCGCCCAAACGGCCAACCTTGAACATCGTAAAGGGCAGGTAGGGCATCATATCGTAGCCCCGACGTTTCCGGAATTCTTCCTCCATGTCATCCGACCAGTTGCATCCTTCCAGTTCCATGGAATCGGTGAAAAATGCTCTTAGGTGCCTGGAAAGCGGTCCGGTTTTCTGCTGAATGGTATCCGACATATGGTCGAGATATTTCCGGACAGCAGCCTTGTCCATGTGGTTTAGAATGTGACCCGCCGCTCCGGGAGCTCCGTTGATCACACTGGCAAAGGAATTGAATTTTACCAGGGCATAAAAGACATATTTTCCGGCAGGTACATCAACAGAAATTATTTCATCCCCTTTTTTGTCAGATAGATCTACCACCTGATTTAATCCGCTCATGGGATCCGGCACCAGCTTCAGGGAAATGATTTCGGCGGTCCGTGCCGGGTTGGGAATGGTCACCCCTGGATCCACATTTTTAAAAATATTGAATTGTGAGGTTTCGTATTTCCGGGGGCCTTCCAATTTTTCTGCATGGATGATGACCACCTGGGCACGTTCTTTAGCTGTAAGGGTTTCGGAACCGAACGGCCACCCGGAGCCAACAATCAGGTCGCAGGTCATTCCCAGTTTTTGAGCCTCCCTGAAGGTGACCTGAAGCATGTCTATCCATTCATTGCTCAGCCAGGTAAGCGATTTCTTTCCCAAATCATCTCCGGTCGAAGGAAATGAAATAGGATTGATTTCCACACCACCAATCCCCGCAGCTTTTAACAGGTTTAACTCTCTGATCAACTCACCTGCTTCCACCTTATCCCCGTTCCACCACCAGCGGACAAAAGGATGATACGGAGCTTCCGGATCCCTGAACAAGGCATAAAGTTCTTTCTCTGTCAGCGGATTCACCTCCTGTCTGACCGGATTCATACCCCATCCGCGCAGCGGACCTGCCATTAAGGCTCCTCCTGCCCATAGGGCGCTTTGTACAAGGAAAGCTCTTCTTCTCATCATTTTTTGGTTTAGATTTTTTTCTGTTCCCTTCCATCATAATGGACAGCCAGGTTGCCAATTCTGATGGAATAAATTCTTCCATACTGATGAATTGACTGCGGGAAAATATAAAAAATGGGCGGGGCATGAAGCTCCGCCCATCAGACATTCAGCAAAAATATTTATTTATTTTGTTCGCAAAGAGGATTGTAAAGCATTTCCTCTTCCGGAATCTGCAAGGTCATTTTTGACACCGGATAAGAACCTTTATCAATATGGCTGGTCGAACTGGCACGGTCGACAGCAATTCCCCATCTTTTGTTATTGAAGAATTCACGTCCGCCTTCACCCCACAATTCAATCCGTGATTGCAACTGTACCATTTGAAGGGCAGTCATTCCTCTCATACTGGCATAGTTGTCGCAGGTAAGGGCAGTTTTGCCAGATTTTGTCCGGGCAGCCAGGAGGGTATTCAAGGTGGCTTTGGCATTGACATCACTTCCAGACTGGGCCTGGGCTTCAGCTTTCATGAGGAGGACTTCAGAAGTACGCATATAGTAACAGGTAACTGTTCCTACATTCTTCTTATCATTGGTTCCCACGCCGTGTGTGGCAGCAAACTTCAGGTTGGTGTAGGCTGGAATGAACCTGACAGTAGCGCTTGTCGGGTAAGCATAGTCCCCGAAATCGGCAGCCATAAAGCAGTTTTTCCGGAAGTCGTTTTCATCTATTTTCTCGAACAGGCGGTTATCGATCCGTGCAAACCCTTCACCCAAGCCGCCACTTCCTTCGCCGAAAGGATTGAGCCAGCCATTATGGGCAGTCAGGGCCTGACCTACAGGCCATCCCAGAATCACTTCAGGATTTACATTGTTGTAAAGGAAACCGTTGGTTTCAGGACGAATTTCAGGGACTTTGGTTGTACTCACATTTTTGGTTCCACCATAAAAGTTTTCACCCAACAGTGTCGGATATTTGGCTAAAATCCCATCACAGGCGGAAACCGCGGTTGCCCAGTCGCCGGTCAACAGGCAGACCCGTGCAAGCAGGAAGTTGGCGACACCCATATCAATATCGGTAAGAACATTGGTAGTATACCCGATATTAGCTTCAGAGAATAGTCTGACAGCATCCGTCAGGTCTTTTTTGATGAAAGCGAATGTTTCCGTGGAAGTAGCCCGGGCTTTGTAAGGTTGGGTAGGTGAATAGACATCATAAAGCATTATCCCGGG
>DAIDJX010000131.1 GCA_027451165.1 Prolixibacteraceae bacterium
TTCACTGTCAGGAAAATGTCAGGGAATGTGGGTGTTGAGCGGATTTTCCCCATGGCTTCCCCCTTTATTGACGGCATTGAGGTCAATAAGAGAGGGAGTGTTCGCAGGAAAAGACTTTATTTCCTACGTAAATTAACCGGCAAAAAAGCCCGTATCAAGGAAAAAAGAGTGTAAAGGGTCAAACGACTTATACAAAGGCTTCTATTCGGGAGCCTTTTTTTTTACCTTCGCAACAAAACCAACAGCTATGAATTTCCGATACTTACTGATCCTCGGTGTGACCTTTCTTTTTTCATGGTCTCTGAAAGCACAGGCTCCTCTGATTGCCGATCCGGTGGATTATGTCAATCCCCTGATGGGCACACAATCTGATTTCAGTTTCAGCAGCGGTAATACCTATCCGGCCATTGCCCTCCCCTGGGGTATGAATTTCTGGTCGCCCCAGACCGGTAAAATGGGAAATGGCTGGATGTACACCTATGCTTCCAACAAAATCAGGGGATTTAAACAAACCCATCAACCCAGTCCCTGGATCAACGATTACGGGCAGTTCTCCCTTTTTGCCACTACCGGGAAACTGGTTACCGGAGAAGAGGAACGGGCAAGCTGGTTCTCCCACAAGGCTGAAATCGCCAAACCTTATTATTACCAGGTTTACCTTGCCGATTACGATGTGGTCACTGAAATCACGCCTACCGAACGTGCCGCCTGTTTTCGTTTTACTTTCCCGGAAAGCGACAGCTCCTGTGTGCTGGTGGACGCCTTCGACAAGGGATCAATGGTCACCATAATTCCCGCAGAAAATAAAATTGTGGGGTATACCACCCGAAACAGTGGCGGGGTACCCGCGAATTTTAAAAACTGGTTTGTTGTGGTTTTTGACCGGCCTTTTGTTCAAACTTTTACCTGGGATAAAGACAAGGTGAGCGCCAATTCGACCTTTTCAGAAAGTAAGCACAGTGGGGCGGTAGTTCGCTTCCAGACGAGGAAAGGGGAGAAAATGGAAATTAAAGTGGCTTCCTCCTTTATCAGCCTGGAGCAGGCGGAAAGAAACCTGGCTATGGAAACCGCGAACAAGAATTTCGATCAGATCTGTAAGGAAGGCCGTAGCACCTGGAACCGCGAGCTGGGGCGTATCCGGGTTTCCGGAGAGAATGCTGATCATGTCAGAACTTTTTACAGTTGTCTGTACCGCATTTTACTTTTCCCCCGGATGTTTCATGAACAGGGCCCCGATGGGAAGATGGTCCATTACAGTCCATACAACGGCGAGGTTCGCCCTGGATTGCTCTATACAGACAATGGTTTCTGGGATACTTTCCGGGCGGTTTTTCCTTTTTTCACCTGGATGTATCCTGATCTCGATGCAAAGATTATGGAAGGGCTGGTGAATACCTACCTGGAAAGCGGATGGCTTCCGGAGTGGGCCAGTCCGGGGCATCGCGACTGCATGATTGGCTCCAATTCGGCCTCCCTGATCACCGATGCCTGGTTAAAGGGCATCCGGGGCTATGATATCGAAACCCTTTACCAGGCCCTACTCAAAAATTCGGAGTCGGTAGGTCCCTTCCATTCCGTAGGCCGTTACGGAGCTGATTATTACAACCGGCTGGGGTATGTTCCCTATGATGTGGGTATCAACGAAAACTGTGCCCGGACACTGGAATATGCCTATGCTGATTTTTGCATTTCCCGTTTGGCTGAAGCGCTGGGTAAGCCGCAGGCTGAGGTTGAAAAATTCAGAAAAAGGGCGCAGAACTTCCGGAATGTGTTTGATCCTTCATCGGGATTGATGCGAGGCCGCAATGCAGATGGTACCTTCCAGACACCTTTCAGCCCCTATAAATGGGGAGATGCCTTTACGGAAGGGAACAGCTGGCACTATACCTGGAGCGTATTTCATGATGTGGAAGGCCTGAAAGGTCTGATGGGCGGCAAGGCAAACTTTACCAGGATGCTGGACTCTATCTTCAGGGTGCCCCCGGTATTTGACTGTTCCTATTATGGTTTCCCCATCCATGAAATCCGGGAAATGCAGACGGTGAACATGGGGAATTATGCCCATGGTAACCAGCCGGCCCAACATATTATCTATCTGTACAACTTTGCTGGCGAAGCCTGGAAAACCCAGAAACACCTCAGGGAAGTGCTGACCCGCCTTTACCAGCCAACTCCGGATGGCTACTGTGGAGATGAAGATAACGGGCAAACCTCTGCCTGGTATGTGTTTTCTTCCCTTGGGTTTTATCCGGTTTGCCCGGGAACTGACCAATATGTGATCGGATCCCCGCTGTTTGAAAAAGCTGAAATCACCCTGCCTTCAGGAAAGGTTCTTGTCGTTCGCTCGGAAGGAGCCTCCCGTTATCCTTATATTCAGGAAGCCACCCTGAATGGAAAGCCCCTTAAGAAATCGTGGTTGTCACATCAGGAGCTGACCAAAGGAGGTGAACTGACCTTCCGGATGGGCGAAAAACCACAGGTTAACTTGTGGTCCGATCCGGTCAGCTTTCCCTGGTCCATGTCAAATTCATCAAAATAAAATGCTATGACTTTCATTCCTAAAGTACAGATATTTAGTAAACAATGGTTTATTGACTATTTCCTGGTGCTGATCGGGTCGTTCATTCTTGCTGCAGGATTCGTTTACTTCATCACACCCCATAAGATAGTTCCGGGAGGAGTTTACGGTATAGCCATCGTGGTTCATTACATGACCAGGGGGTGGTTTTCATTCTGGCCTGAAGGATTTCCCATTGGTCTTTTCGGATTGATCCTGAACATACCACTAACCTGGGCAGGAATCAAGATTTTAGGGCCCCGGTTTGGTGTAAAAACGATCATCGGTTTTGTCCTTACCTCTGTTTTTATTGACGGAATCACGATGTTCCGGGTGGATGGCGATGCTGCCCTGGTGAGTGATGTTCTCCTCTCCTGTGTTTTCGGGGGGGTATTGATCGGTTTCGGGTTAGGGTTGATTTTTAAATCAAGGGCAACATCCGGAGGGTCGGATATCATTGCCATGATCCTGGCCAAGTACACCAGGCTCCCCCTGGGTAAATTAATGATTTATGTGGATTCGGTTATCGTTCTGGTTGCCCTGGTCTCTTTCCGTGACTGGGCGATTCCGTTGTACTCCTGGGTGGTCATCTACATCAGCGGCCGTGCCATTGATATGACCCTGGAAGGCGCCGATTACAACAAGGCCTTGTTTATCATTTCAAAGAAAAACAAGGAAATCAGGGATAAGATCCTCTTTGACCTGGAGCGGGGAGGAACCTTTCTCAACGGTAGGGGTATGTTCACAGATGAGGAAAAACAGGTCATCTTTTGTGTGGCCAGCAGGCGGGAAGTCGCTATACTGGAGGAATTTATCAGCCATGAAGATCCCGACGCCTTTATCACCATCATGGATACCAAGGAAATTCTGGGTGAAGGATTCAATTCGCTGCACCTGAAGAAACAAACATAATATTCGGGATTTTTGTATATTTAGAGGTCAGAAAGCAACAGAAGCAATGAAAAGAATTCTGGTTTTTATATTCTTGATAATTAGTGTTTTAACATCTGGCCAGAAAGTAGGACTTGTGCTCAGCGGGGGTGGCGCAAGAGGATTGGCGCATATTGCTGTAATCAGGGTTCTGGAGGAAAACAACATCCCGATTGACTACATCACAGGCACTTCGATGGGGGCAATTATCGGCGGATTATATGCTGCCGGCTATACCTGTGATGAAATGGAGGAATTGTTTCGTTCCGATGACTTTTACTTCTGGTCAACAGGAAAAATTCAGAAAGAATACAGGTATTACTTTAAAGAACCTGATGTAAATCCGTCATGGATAGATATCAGAATGGAGAAAAAGGAGGATAAACTCCGCATTTTACCCCCGACCAATGTCATCCCACAATGGCAAATGGATTTTGCCTTCATGGAACTGATGGCTCCCACAAATGCCATCATTAAAGGAGATTTTGACAAGCTGATCGTTCCCTTCCGCTGTGTGGCAACCGATGTGTTCACCAATACGCAGGTAATCCTTTCAAAAGGAGACCTTGGAGAGGCCATCCGGGCATCCATGACGGTTCCGTTTTATTTCCGGCCTATTGAGATTGACGGCCGGCTGCTTTTTGACGGTGGTATTGTGAATAACTTTCCGCATGATGTGATGAAATCCATTTTCCATCCCGACATCATCATCGGGCATAAGGTTGCCAATTACCCCAAATCGGCGGATGCAGATGATGTTGTCAGACAGGTGGCCAACCTGGTGCAACGGCCTACCGATTACGCCCTTGATCCTCAGGATGGAATATTCCTCGAAACCAATGTTTCGGACATTGGGCTGCTTGAGTTTGAAAAGATAGATGGAGTGGTAAAACAAGGTGAACAAACGGCGCTGGCCATGATCGACAGTATCAAAAAAAGAATATCACGACGTGCTGATCATGAGGAACTTACACGCCGGAGGGAAACTTTTCAAGCCAGGAAACCTGCCCTTCTTTTTCAGAACATTCAGGTGGAAGGGATTGAAGATCCCATGCAACACAAATACATCATTAATTCCATCAAACACAACAAAAACATTTTCACCATTGAAGCATTCAAAAAGGAGTATTTTAAACTGGTTGCGGATGAACAGATCAAGTCGATCCGGCCACTGGCCATTTTCAATCAGGAAACCGGCTACTTCGATGTTCACCTGAAAGTGGAGCCTGAGAAAAGGGGAGAAATCAGCGTGGGGGGCAATATTTCCACCAAACCTGTCAACCAGGGTTTTGTCAATATGGAATACCGGATGTTTAAGGATAATTCTTATACTCTTCTTTCCAATTTGTATTTCGGAAGATTTTACAGCTCATTTAAATTGGGTGGCCGGATTGACTTCCCTTCAGTAAAACCGTTTTATTTCGCCAGTTACCTGACCTACAACCGCTGGGATTTCTTCTCCACCAGCAATGAGTTGTTTTTCGAGGATGTCAGGCCCCCCTATATTATTCAGAATGAGACCAACCTCCGGAACGAGGTAGGTTTTCCTGTTGGAAATCAGGACAAGATCACCACGGGGATTGCTTGGTCGGGATCCAGGGACAGTTATTATCAGACTTCCACTTTTAAAAAGGACGATGAACCCGATAAAACAAGTTTCAACGCATTTGTTTTGCATGTTGCTTATGAAAAAAATTCTCTGAACCAGAAGCAATATGCCACTGACGGAACTTTCAGTCAGTTTTCCCTTCGGTATATTTCAGGGTTGGAAAAAAACACTCCCGGGACTACATCTATCGATTCCATCCTGGAGAAAAGGAATCACAATTACTTGTTGATGAAAGGACTATGGGAGAAGTACAATAAGCTTAACCGTTTTTTCACCCTTGGAACCCGGCTGGAGGGGGTTCTGAGCAACCGTGGCCAGTTTACGAATTATACCTCTACGGTACTTAACTCACCTGGTTTTACACCAACACCCCACAGTTCCACCCTCTATCTGGAGAAATTTCACGCGAACAGTTACATAGCCGGTGGACTGAAAGGAATTTATCATATCAGGCCCGCCCTCCACTTCCGGTTGGAAGGCTATGCATTTGTACCCTTTCATGAAATTAAAAAGGGAGATAAGATGCAGGCCGTTAAAAGCAAACAACTACTGAATTCAGTCAACTTTCAGGGAATGGGCGCCCTTGTGCTCGATACCGGGGTTGGTCCCGTCAGCATGGCACTCAACTATTATGAAAAACCTAATACTTCATTGTTCTTTACCCTGAATTTCGGCTACATCCTCTTCAATAAGAGGGGCTTCTGAGGAATTGGAGACTTTAGAGACTTAAGAGACTGGCAGGGGAATGTCTAGTTTTTTTTGCGATAGCATTTGACCCAGCTGATCTCGAAGGCCACCGGCAGCCTGTTGGAATCCACCTCATCAATGACCAGGGAAGTCAGATTCAGGTGTAGTTCCCCCTTTAGTTCCGGAACATCTGTTTCAAAGACGGGGGTATCGTTGATCTTCCAGCGTAAATGATTTTTATTCCATTCCAGCCGGAAGATATAATCCATTCCTTTTTTCAGGTTCTTCAGGTCAACACCCCTGAACAAGGGTTTCCCGGCAGTCGGATATTCCAAAAGGCCTGCCCTGGAGGCTGGCCCTGCTTCCATCAGTGTTACCTGGGGAGAAACAGATTCTCCCGATAAATGAAAGGATTGGACAACCTGGCGACAGGGGTTAAACCTGATTCTGGCCTCGAAAATTCCTTCTTTCTGACTGAAACTCCGGCAAGTTGAGAGCGTATCGGATGTGTAATCGAAGGTGTCGGGAACAAAACCCTGGGCAGGGAGCCACCTTTTTCCGGAGGATTTTTCTTTTTTAACCAGCACCGACAGGCGATTTTGGTCAACCCGCACATTTTTGCCTCCGGTATAGGCCTGCAAATCTCCCGGCTGCGAATAATTGTCACCGACCAACCGGTCGGCCCAGTATGAATTGGCTGTCCATTTGGCAGTATCCAGTACTTTCCCCGGGAAATGATCTTCAAAGGAGATTTCCCATTCTTTCAGGAAATCAAACGCATTGCTCTTTTCAAATTTGAGATAGTGAAGCACTTTGGGATCTTTCCTGAGCTGAAGATATTTCTGGTACCTGGCATATTCTTCTGTTTTTTGCCACTTTCCGGAATCTTCCAGATAGGCTTTCCTTTGAAGAAACTCAGCGGAAGAGGTCAGTTCCTTCAGCTCATGATACCTTTTCAAAGGATAGGAATCCTTCATGTCAAGGTAATTCCGGTAGTGAGATGATTTTCCAAAGCTGTGGTAAAAACGGATATCTTCACTTGCCTCCAATTCCCTGAACCGGTTGAATTTTGCCTGGAACTCGCTTTTTTCCAGTTTTTGGGTGTCTTTCAGAAATTCAACCCTTTTTTTAAATTCCGGGGTGCCTGTAAGTTTTTGAAGTTCTTCCAGTCTGGCCAGGGTAGGGCTACCTGCCATTTCATGGTAATATTTCAAATCTTTTGATTGCTCAAACTTGAACCAGTCCCTGATTTCCGGGTCATTTTTCAGTTTTTTGAATTCCTGACGGGCCGCTTTTTCCTTTTCCGGCGCATTTTTTAGTTCGGAAAACCGGCTTAATCTGCCATTTTTCCCAAACCGGATGTGCTTTTCCAGCTCAGTTGATCCCTGCAGCCGCTCATAGGCCTTGAACATCTTACTGTTCACAATCTGAGCCAGTTCATGGAGGTGCCCTTCTTCAGGAGAACCTTTGAATTTCTGTGCAAGCAGATTTTTTTTATCGTTATGATATTGACCGTCCTTCACATAGTCTTTCAAATCGCGGAAAAGGTTCAATCGGTCTGATCCTTCCAGCCCCTGAAATTTTTTCAGGTCTGCAGACGATGCTGTAGCCAGGAAATTTCTGACCGGTTTGTTTTTCCTGAGCGAATTGAATTCTTTTAACTGGTTGAATTCCAGACTACCTTTGAAAACAAGCGCTTCTATTTCCTTCTTTTTCCGATCATATTCCCCCGAAGAAACCCATTTTTCCAACTGCTGGAACTCCCGGAGTTCTTCCGACCGGGCTGCTTCCTGAAATGCCAGGTATTGTTCCTGCAGCATTTTTCCTGCAGCTTCGATCTTTTCGGTATTCCGGATTTTACCGGTCAATTGGAGCATAAAAATTTTGAAAGACATTGTTTTTATGATTGGTAATATGAACAAAGTTAAATAAAGAAACCATCTGTCAAACCACTCCATCACTAATCTTGAATAATTTTGTTGGCAGGGTAAAAAAATGCCCTTTCAATTGCCGGCTTATCAGCATTCTGTATCTTTGAAAAAATTTGGATAAGGTTATGAAACACTTCACTGTCTTGTTGTTGCTGGTGGCTGGTCTTATGACATCATACGCACAGCAGAGGTTACCGGAACCGGAGAACCCGCGCCAAATGGTAATCCTGCTGGCGAATCCCACCGTCGGTAATATTGAGACCATACGGTTCCTGGTGAAAAACAGCATTTTCAAGGTGAAAGGTGATAATACTATTTTTTGGGGTTTTTACCATAAGAATCAGGCTTACGATTTCACCCGTAGTAAAAAACACATTGAAGAACAACATCTTAACCAGTTCAGGTTGTATGAACTGACGGGGGATCTTCCGGATGGTGAGGTATTCCGGGAAAACAGTTGTTCTTCAGCGTTTCTGGAATTATTCAGGATCTCCGCAGGGGTCATTTTTTTCGGTGGGCCTGATATCCAGCCTGACCTTTATGGAGAAGAAAATACACATTCCATAGTGACAGATCCGGCCCGTCATGCCATGGAAACTTCCTTCCTTTTCCATTTGCTGGGAAGCACCCGGAATCCATCTTTTGTACCTTTCTTAAAGGAAAAGCCGGAATACCTGGTAACGGGTTTCTGTCTCGGGCTCCAAACCATGAATGTGGCCACAGGCGGAACGTTGGTTCAGGATATTCCGTTTCAGCTGTATGGGAAGAATACCCCTCAGGAAACCGTGACGATTGACCGCAATAACCTGCATCGGAATTATTGGCAGGAGTTTAACAATGACACGCTGCTGATGGGGATAAACCTGCACACCATTGATTTTACGGATCATCCGTTCTTCAGCCAACGGGTAAAAGTGTCGAAAAAGTTGCAACCCAGGGTATACAGCAGTCATCACCAGTCGATTGAAAACCTGGGGCAAGGATTTGCTGTAACAGCCTTATCTCCTGATGGTAAGATCATCGAAGGGATTGCCCACCGGGAGTATCCCCATGTATTTGC
>DAIDJX010000132.1 GCA_027451165.1 Prolixibacteraceae bacterium
GAAAAAGGACAGGGGAATTTTACTGCTTATGGAAAGCTTAAACTGGTGTTGATCATCGGGCAGGTTTTATTTTACGGGGTATTTACAGTGCTGAAAATCAGATCATATCAGCAGAAAATAGAGCATTTCACCTCCAATACTTCAGAAATCAGCCTAAAATGGCTCGAGTACATCCTATTTCTGATCCTGTCGCTTATCATTCTGGTGAGCATTTATAATCTCGTTTTCAGTATGCAGCATACCAATCTTTTCTTTAACTCCTTCATGCTGTTCATAATATTAGGGGTGACGTATTCAGCGCTCCGGCAGAAGGAGATTTATCCGGTGAACGCCGGACAGGAGGAAGAGATCATGGATATTGAAACGATTACCCCGTTCAATGATCAGAAAAGAAAGGTGGTTTCCGATACTGAACTGGTGGAATTCAAGACAGCCCTCACCCTCCTGATGAAGGGAAAAATGCCGTATAAGGATCCGGAAATAAACCTGATCAAGTTGGCTGCGATGCTGCAAATGACTCCTCACCAACTCTCCTATGTTATCAACACCGGGTTCAATGAAAATTTCTTCCAGTTCATCAACCGTCACCGGGTGGAGGCAGCCAGGGATCTTATTGCCAACGAAAATCTGAACAACTTCTCCCTGCTCGGCATTGCCTTTGAATCTGGGTTCAATTCCAAAACCACTTTTAACAATACTTTCAAGAAAATCACCAGCCAAACCCCTACAGAATACCGGAAAAGTTGTTCCGGTTTATAAATCCGAACGAAACATCAATCCAATAGCATTCATTATCAAACACATAACCATCGAGAATAAAAGGTGTTCCCCCTTATAAACCCGGACATGGGAAAGATCATGCAGGCTTAGTTTTGTCGCTGTCAACAAAAAAAGACAGTCATGAAAAGATCAGAAAAACAATTTGCAGTGATCACCGGTGCCAGCATGGGATTGGGTAAATCCTTTGCTATTGAACTGGCCGGAAAAAGAATGAATCTTGTACTGGTCAGCCTGCCCGGACAAGACCTTCCAGCGCTCGCCGGGGAGCTGAGGGAACGGTTTGGAGTGGAAACACATTATTATGAGACCGATCTGTCGGTCACCGGGAACGTGATGGACCTGGCCGCCTGGATCAACAACCATTTCAGGGTGAACCTGCTGGTGAACAATGCCGGACTGGGAGGGTCCCGCTCGTTCAAAGAGGCTCCGGCCGGATACATCAACAATATTGTGCAGATCAATGTGATGGCTACCTCCCTGCTCACCCACCAGTTGCTGCCCAACCTGATGGAACAGTCCCGTTCCTACATCCTGAATGTATCCAGCCTGGCAGCTTTCACCCCGATGGGGTATAAGACGGTTTATCCTGCAACCAAGGCATTTGTCAGGTCATTCTCCCGCAGCCTGAATGCAGAACTGAAGGACAGCAACGTGTTTGTCACTGTGGTCACCCCCGGAGCGATGAAAACAAGTCAGGAAATAACCTCCCGCATTGAAAAACAGGGCTGGTTAGGCCGACTTTCTTTACTTGATCCGGATCAGGTCGCCCGTAAAAGTATTGAACGGATGTTCCGGAGAGACCCTGAGATCACGCTGAATCCCATCAGCTGGTTATTCCTCAACCTGACACCCCTGTGGATCAAACTTCCGTTGATGACACGGGCCATAAGAAGGGAGGTTGCCTGATGAAGCGTGTATTTCTGACCGGAATTACAGGTCTGTTGGGATCGGGGCTGGCAGAATTGCTGCTCAGCCGGGGTTATCACGTGATAGCCCCGGTACGGCAAAAATCCGCCTGTACTGACCTCACACACCCCAATCTGAAACTGATCGAAGGTTCCCTTTTTGACGACTATTCGGAGAAACTGCGAATGGTGGATACCGTCATTCATGCGGCGGCTGAAACCCGGCAGGATCTTCCCCGGTATACACCTTACTGGCAAACCAACTGCAGTGCTACCATCCAGCTGTTCAATTCCGCCCATAGGAGCGGCGTTCCAACCTTCATTTTTGTCAGCTCAGCCAATACCCTGGGGCATGGCTCTGAGAAGGAATATGGTGATGAAAAGAAAAAAATCAGCGCTCCGTTTGACCGTTCATTTTATGCACTTAGTAAGCTGGAAGCCGAAAAGTACCTGCTGGCCAACAACAAAGGGATGAAAACGGTCATCATCAACCCGGGATTTATGATCGGCCCCGGCAGGAACCAATCGGGATCCAACCGGATTATCCGGATGGGACTGCGGAAAAAGTTGCTTTTTTATCCGCCGGGCGGGAAAAGTTTCGTCCATGTCAGAGATGTGACTGAAGCCATTCGAATGGCGATGGAAAAGGGAATCGACGGCGAAAAATACCTTATTGTAAATGAAAACCTGACCTACAGGCAGTTTTTCACGGAGTTGAACCA
The DNA here is from genome assembly GCA_027451165.1 of Prolixibacteraceae bacterium. Taxonomy (GTDB): domain Bacteria; phylum Bacteroidota; class Bacteroidia; order Bacteroidales; family Prolixibacteraceae; genus UBA1413. The sequence continues at coordinate 2,408 of DAIDJX010000132.1, forward strand.
GACCACCGGTCGATCGCCTGTTATGATCAAAATACCACCGTTGGTGCTCAAGAGTCTGGGAATACCGGGAGATCTTTTACGCCGGCTGGGTATTCACACCGAATGGTGTTCTGTCCACATGGACATATTGTGCACCAGAAACTTCTATTCCAACGGGAAATCAGTCCGGGAACTGGGAATCTCCTACACCCCGGTTTCCGAAGCTATCCATGATTATATCAAAGAGCCACAAAGACACTAAGGCACAAAGACGACACAAAGCTGAACCTTCCCCTTGTGCATCCTTTGTGGCTTAGTGCCTTAGTGGCAAATTTCAAAAACATCAGAAAAGAAAAATAACCTCATTAATTGATTATGAATAAGCTTATTATCCTTTTAACGATTTTTTCCTTCTGGTATAATAGCAGCAGGTGTGAAACCTACACCGACTTTATTAAACTAAAGGAGGAAAATGGCATATTGCTTTTCAGCAGGTGGATTACTGCTCCCGGCGACAGGAAAACCAGGGAGATAAAAGCAACTTTTGAAGTAGAAGCAGAGCCGTCTGTAATCATTGATCTGTTAAAAAATGAGCAACAGGCGCTCCTTTGGATGCGGGGAGTGAAAGAAATGAAAGTGCACCCTGCAGGGGACACGAATGAATGGCATGTTTACCTGCTTTACAACATTCCATGGCCGTTTAACAAGCAGGATTGCATTATCCGGTACAGGCTGGTTGCAGATTCCGGAATGGATCAGGTTCAGCTGACACTCGAAGGCACGCCTGACTATCTGGCCGTCAGGGAAGGCATTGAACGAATCCCCCACCTCAGCGGGAGCTGGATCATTTCCAAAACCTGTACAGGAAAATGTAAGGTGGAATATTCGGTGTATTCCTTTCAGAAACCCAGGTTCCCGCGCTGGGCCACCGATCCGCTCATTCAGAACAACCTGATCCAGACCATGGTTTCGTTAAAAGAGCTGGCAGCAAAAACCCCCCTTAAGTCGACCACATGAACCCATTTATCAAAATCAGGGAAAAACTGTCGTCTATTGAAGCGAATCCCTCAAAAATTTCACGGGGTTATGCCCTCGGTGTATTGCTGGGAACTACCCCCTTCATCGGAACAAAAGTATTTATTGCCTTAATCCTGACCTGGCTCCTGAAATGGAGTAAACCCGCTTCCATCATCGGGGTATACCACATCAATGCGCTGACAGGTCCGGTTTTCTACTCTGCAGCCTTCGTTGTCGGGAAAAAACTGACAGGTACACAAACTGAATTCTTCCTGAGCGGGGATCTCTCTTTCAGGGGATTCATTTCCGCAGTGACCGGTACCTCAGAAGTGTTCTTTGCCTTACTGGCCGGCGGACTGGCGCTGGGCATACCGATGGCGCTTATGGCTTATCTCGCAAGCAGGGTAGTTTTAAGGAACCGGAAAAGAGGTGAACAGAAACCAGCTATTTAAAGCAAATAAATTATATTGGAATATTCCAATATAATCTCGTAATAATATTATATTTGCCTCATTAATACATGTTGTAATATTCCAATAAATGAATGAGAAAATAAACAACAAGGAAACTGCCATTCTGGGTTTGCTTTCTGAAAAACCGATGCACGGGTATGATCTTGAGCAGGCCATCCGGATGAGGGACATGCGCTATTGGACAGAGATTTCCATGTCGTCGGTATACAAGGTGCTGAAAAAACTGGAGGAGAAGAAGCTTGTGGAAGCCCAAATCCGGATGGCTGCCAACAATGTGGCACAAAAGGTATATTCCCTGACACCTGCCGGCGGGTTTATCCTGAAAGAAAAGATAGCTGCACTTTTTTATGGATTTGACCATCACCGCTGGGAAATCGACCTTGCCATTTCCAATTTCGGGGTTTTACCGGATTCATTGAAAAAAGAGTGTATTGAGGTTTACATCAGTAAATTGGAGGAATTACACAAGGGCTATGGCGAACTACAGAAATATCTGGAAGCCGAGGGATGTCCCGATCACCGGCTGGCCCTGGCTACCCGACCGCAATATCTTTACCGGGCCGAACTGGAATGGGCCAGGGATTATCTGAAACTGATCAACACAAAACAACCATAAATATGGAAGAACACAGCAATCATATCATCATCAAAAATGCGCACACCAACAACCTGAGGAACATTTCCCTGGAAATACCGAAACACAAGGTGGTGGCGTTCACAGGGGTATCCGGATCAGGTAAATCTTCCCTGCTTTTTGATACCATATATACGGAAGCGCAGCGGCAACTGATCGAGACATTTTCCACTTTTGCCCGGAAGCGGCTGCCCAAGTTGTCGCGGCCCGATGTGGACGACATTCTCCACCTGTCGACAGCCATGGTGATTGACCAGAAGAAGATGGGCGCCAACCTGCGCAGCACGGTGGGCACAGCCACGGAGGTAAATACTTACCTCCGTCTGCTTTATTCCCGGGTGGGCAAACCATTTATCGGCCCCTCCTTTCTCTTTTCCTTCAACCACCCGCAGGGGATGTGCCCCCATTGCCACGGCCTGGGAAAAATCGCTAAAGTGGATATTGATCTCTTCCTCGATAAGGAAAAATCGATCCGGGAGGGGGGCATTCTGCACATCCATTATAAACCGGGCGGCTTTTTATGGAGCGAGCTGATTAACCTGAAGGTGGTGGATACGGAGAAGCAGTTGAAAAATTTCTCTCCGGAAGAGCTGAATCTTCTTCTATACTCGGAACCTTTTGTGATCAAAGGGTCGAAGGAAAAATTAGCCTACAACAGGACTTTTGAAGGTCTGGCCCGTAAGCTGGAAAAAGCCATGGCCATCAAGGGTGAAGATGAGGTTGAGGATGAGGATAAAAATGCCTATCTCCGGTTTTTTAAATATGAAAACTGCACCGTTTGCAATGGCTCACGGCTCTGCGAACCCGCCAGAGCAGTAAAACTGAACGGGGTTTCGATCGATGAAGTATGCCGGTGGGAACTTCCGGAGGTGCTGAAGTTCTTCAGGTCGGTAACCGATGGCATTGCTCTTCCCATTACGAGGAAAGCGATTTTTATTCTGGAGCAACTGATCCACATCGGAGTGGGTTATCTCACGCTGGAACGTCCCGTGGGCACCCTGTCCGGAGGGGAATCACAGCGGGTAAAGATGGCCCGCCAGCTCGACTGCAACCTCACCGACCTGTTGTATGTGCTGGATGAACCCACGACCGGTCTGCATCCACGGGATACCGAAAAGCTGATAACCCTGTTGTTCGAACTCCGGAAGAAAGGGAACTCCGTTTTGGTAGTGGAACACGATCCAGAGGTGATCAGGGCCTGCGAATGGATCGTTGACCTGGGACCCGGGGCGGGTCCGCACGGAGGCCGGGTGGTTTTCAACGGACCTTCAGGAGACATTGGAAACTCAGAGAGCCTCACTGCAAGATATCTGTTCCAGGACATCCCCCTGAATGGTAAATCCCGGCCTTCCGGTGAATTTTATGAAATCAGGAATGCAAGTGCCAATAACCTGAAAAACATTTCAGTAAACATCCCTAAAAGTGCACTCACTTGTGTGACAGGAGTTTCAGGAAGTGGAAAAAGTACCCTCATCCATGATTGCTTCCTCCCGGAACATCCGGAAGCAGTGGTCATCGACCAATTGCCCATCGGCCGTTCATCCAGAGCCAATCCCCTGACCTATACCGGCATCTTTGATCTTATCCGGAAGGAATTTGCCCAAGCCACCGGAGCGGAAGCCTCCCTGTTCAGTTTCAACAGCAAGGGTGCCTGCCCGAAGTGCAACGGACAGGGACACATCAGCTACGAACTTAATTTCCTCGATGCGGTGAAGTCACCCTGTGATGAATGCGAAGGGAAGCGGTATCATGCCGATGTTCTCTCACTCCTGTACCAGGGGAAAAACATAGCTGAAGTTCTTGACTTGACGGTGGAAGAAGCCATCGGGTTTTTCAGCCCTCCTAAAATCAAGCGGCAATTGCTTCTGCTGGAAGAAGTGGGGTTGGGGTATCTGAAACTGGGACAAACCCTCAGTTCCCTTTCCGGAGGGGAATCGCAGCGGCTGAAAATTGCTGCGGAACTGCAGACCAGCAGCAACATTTACATCATGGATGAACCCACCACCGGACTGCACCGTTCTGACATTGAAAAATTCTTCCGGATTGTGAAAAAGCTGGTGGAAAACGGCAATACGGTGATCATTATTGAACACAACACTGACATCATCCGCCGGGCCGACTGGATCATTGACCTTGGGCCGGAAGGGGGTTCCAAAGGAGGGTATATTATGGCTGTGGGAACACCGGAGCAAGTAAAGGCCTGCCGGGAGAGTATAACGGGTATGTATCTCTAAAAACCAACTAATGAGTCTGTCTACCCTGTAATCACAAGTATTTCTGTTTCTCGAGGCTTAACCGACAACTTCAATCCTTTGATAAGCTTTGCCCCCTTTATCAAATCTGCCTTGTTGTCATGCTCCCGTTTGACAGAATACTTTTTCTCCTTCTCCGGCACAAACCACTGCTGAAACTGATTAATTCTGGGATAATCGAAAGGATAATGCATGTTATTCCGGTACCGGGGAAAATCAAAAACCAGTTTCCCTTCCCAACCGCTTTCACAGCTGACTGCGATTTTCAATTGCCCATGGTCCATAACTGCACCCAATTTCAGGTCGGGTTTCCAGGGTTGGGGAACAATACCCTGCGTTTTCCATAGGCAATACATGATCGTTGTCCTGGCAAAATTGCCATCGCCATGCCATCCTTCGATAATCCCGTCGGGTTTCTGGAAGTTCCACAATACCCGGATTTCGCTGTCGAGCCATTCCTGGACTGACAAAAAAGATTCCCGGTTGAAAAGGTTCAGGGCGCCTTCAATGGCATCGGCGTAACCGTCCTGGCTGCCGCCTTCCCAATCGTGGTTCCGGTACCGGTCGTTCAGCGATCCCAGCGCCTTGTACACAGCATCCAGGTATGCCGGGACACTGTCCAACCTGTAAATGAAATAATAAGCATTCAGGGTATAGCCAAAATTATCGGCCAGCCTGGGGGAAATAACCTGACCTTTCTGAGGATTGACTTCGTCATAAAAGAGACCTTCTTCGTTCCTTCCAACCTCGAGGATACGGTCCAACATCCGGTGAATATATGGTTTCCATTGCATTCTTTTCTCAGGCAGGGCATAAGAGGCTGCCAAATAGACCTCGCAAAGCCCCGAGATGATTTCGCAGCCATGGTCGCGGATCCGCAGCCGGTCAAGGGCATTGGTGGGTAAGCGTTCCTCATTCAGGTAATAATCTGCTATTTCAACAGCCCAGTCCAGGTATTCCCTTTTGCCTGTAAACCAGTACATCCTCGACAATACCTGAAGAAGATCGCCATTAACCTCCACCACAGCGCTGCGCCCGAACCAGTTTCCCCTGACTTCTTTCACGACCCGGACCAGTTGAGGCAGGTCATCCAGAATTTCGAGCATGCGGTCGCTCCATGGACTTTTTCCCAACCATTCGGTCAGGGGGATCAGTCCGTCTTTCATGTATTCCGCAGAACCGAAAATGACCTGGCTGGTATCCGGGATATCATTCCTGAAGCCCTGCTTTGAAAACGACCAGGTATCGGGTAAATGCCCGATTCGCGATGTCAGTTTCCGCTCCGATTTCAGCATTTCCCTTGCCGTTCCGCGGAAATAATCCGGCATCAGGATAGAAGAAGTGAGCACCATGAACGGGTAATTGTCGGCAGCTGCATCCCAGGCATTCCAATAATCTTTTGAATCGGTAAGGTTTCTGGGGATCAGTCCTGTTGCCGGATCGCGGTATTTCATCCAGCCATTCACAAAGTTTATACAGCGGTTAAAACCTTCGTTGACCAGAGCACCGTTCTTTATTGCCTGTTGAAAAGAGGTATCAGTTGATTGAGCTGTAGTTGTGCAGCCAATACCTAAAAAACTAATAAACAGGATTATACCGACAAGGAGTTGATCATTTCCAATACAAGTAAACAGATACCAGACCTTCCCAAAAATGGAAAATACTCTTGAGTTTTGAAAAGTGAAACTGTTCCCGAAATTTTTCCTTTTCATGGCAGTCAAAGTTTAGCCTCACAAAAATAGCACAATTTCATTGCTGTAATATTGTCTTGACCGGGATTAAAGGATTTTCAGGATTTATGGATAACGTGGTGTCAACAAAAGAAAATGTTTCTATTTTTATAAAGAATTTAATCCCAAAAACAACAAGTTATGAAGTACGAAGAATTAACCCACAGGATAATAGGTTGTGCAATGAGAGTGCACTCGGCATTGGGAA
>DAIDJX010000133.1 GCA_027451165.1 Prolixibacteraceae bacterium
TCCCGATATCCGGCTCCACCCCTCTCCGGGTCACCAGTAATTTACCATCCCTGTTAAAAATCAAGGCAGCCACGGCAGCCGCAGAATTGACATAAAAATGAAACCCACAATCCGCACATTTCAACGAACGGTTCCCGGAAGGGAGAAACCCGGTGGATCCGCAACAGGGACAAAAACGGAATATATTTACCGGATGATTCATTATTGAAAATTCTGTATAGACGTGTCGCGACACGTCTGTATTTGAAATAAAAGACGCGTCACGACGCGTCTTTACGTTATTATTTTATAAATCCGGCGGATTTCAGCCAATCCACAAACAATTCCGGCCAATGGTCTGCCGGGATGTTGTTTTTCCGCATACCAAAACCATGACCTCCTTTGGCAAAGATGTGCATTTCAGCTGGAACCTTATTGGTTTTCAGCGCGGTATAGAATTCAATGGAATTCCGCGGAACTACGCCGGTATCGTTGTCAGCCAGCACCAGAAAAGTCGGAGGTGTTTCCGGGGTTACATGCAACTCATTGGAATAGAGAACTACCAGGTTCATGTCATTCCCTTTGCCGAGCAGGTTGTTGCGTGAGCCCATGTGGGTGAACTCCTCCTTCATGGTAATTACCGGGTAGAGCAACAACATAAAGTCAGGGCGACAACTAATCTTTCCGACAGGATCTTTTGCTGCCGGATCACCGGCATCGAAGTGGGTACCCACTGTGGAAGCAAGGTGACCACCTGCTGAAGAGCCTGCAATACCGATTTTGTTTGGTTGAATCCCCCACTCGCCTGCTTTGCTCCGGATGATGCGCAGCGCCCTGCGGGCATCTCCGGAGGGAATCTGGTGGTTGCCATTGGGCAGTCTGTATTTCAGGACAATGCCGGCTACGCCCTTTTCAACCAGCCATTTGGCCATTTCAAAACCTTCATGGTCCATGGCTTCCATGGCATATCCGCCTCCGGGACAAATCAACACGGCAGCGCCGGTATTTTTATCCTTTTCCGGTAAATAAACATACATTTCAGCTTCGGAAACGTTCCGAACCCTAACCCCGTCAAACTTTTCCTCCGGAACGGTGATCCCGTTGCTATCGGGGGCGCCATCCGGCCAAACCTTCAGGGTGAAATTCTGGGAAACAGCGTTTACGTAAATCATAAGCGCAACGGAAAGGTAAATTATCTTTTTCATTTTCAGGATTTTGATCCAACAAAATAAGCCTCCTTATCGGCAAAAAGCAGGTTAAAGGTAGTCAGCGAACCATAAATTCTGGTGATGTATTGCTGCAGATTAACCTTATCTTCATCAGATAACACCGGATGCGCATTGATGTTCTGTTCCAGAACCCGGAGCCTGTCGCGAAGCATCACGATTTTATGGAAAAAAACTTCCACCGGAATCTCTTTGGATTGTAAACCAGGACTTCCGGGTTTCAGTTCCATTATCCCCCCCTTCCATTTTTCTCCGAGTGGAACAATACTGTTTAAACCGTTGAAACGGTCCAGCACATTGATGAGCACTTCTTCCACCTCTTTCAGGGTCAACATGTTTTTAGGTCTTGTTTCTTCCTTCAACTCCAACACAGAAAGGTCAGTGTTCCTCTTTGTAATTTCAACCTTGCCCCCCCTTTCAAAGAAAATCTCATAGGCGGCGATGTTGACTTTACTGATGATTCCCTGGCCATAACGGGGATGTTCAACCCTGGTTCCTGCAGTTAATTCTTCCATAAAAAACTGATATAGTGAAATTTGTTTAGTGTTGATTAATTTTTTGCATTAACATATGATCAACCATAACGAGGGCAGCCATGGCTTCCACAATGGGCACTGCCCTCGGCAACACACAGGGATCATGCCTGCCTTTGGGCAGAATGGTCACGGGATTATTCCCGCTGTCGACTGTAGCTTGCTCCCGCAGCAGGGTAGCAATAGGTTTGAAAGCAACGCGGAAATAAATGTCTTCCCCGTTGGAAATACCTCCCTGAATGCCGCCGGAATGGTTGGTGCTTGTCCTGACACCCTGACCGCCGGGTATGAACAGGTCATTGTGGATGGATCCCGGGAGCCTGGTGCCTTCAAAGCCACTGCCATACTCAAAGCCTTTTACCGCATTAATGCCCAGCATGGCAAATCCAAGTTCTGCATGTAGTTTATTGAAGACCGGCTCACCCCATCCGGCAGGTGTACCTGTAATCACCCCGGTAATTACCCCTCCCAGGGTATCGTGATTTTGTCCGGCTTCCACAATTTTGGCTATCATCCGCTCTGCGGTTTCCGGATCGGGGCAACGGACTATATTGCTTTCGGTGAGCGACAGATCCAACTCCCGGTAAGATTTCTCCAGAAGAACGTCACCCACCTGCGAAACATAAGCATGTATGGTCACACCCGCTGATTGCAGCATGGTGCGGGCAATAGCTCCTGCGGCCACACGGGCGATGGTTTCCCTGGCGGAAGATCTGCCTCCCCCACGGTGGTCCCTCAGCCCATACTTTTTTTCATAGGTGAAGTCAGCATGAGAAGGCCGGTAGACATTTTTGAGGTCGTCATAATCCGTGGAATGCTGATCTTTGTTCCAAACCACAAAAGCGATGGGTGTACCAAGAGTTTTTCCTTCGAAAATGCCGGAAAGGAACTCCACCTGGTCAGGCTCCATCCGTTGGGTAGTAATCTTCGACTGACCAGGTTTACGCCTGGCCAGCTCCGCTTGTACCAATTCCGGATCAACAACGATCCCGGGCGGGCAGCCGTCAATAATCCCACCTATTCCCCTTCCATGAGATTCACCGAAGGTGGTTAACCTGAATATCCTGCCAAAAGTGTTCATTCCAAAGCAATTAACAAATAACCGTCAGGCCGGTTCTCCGTCTGCTGAACGTATTAAATCAGCAACAGCAGCCGGAACCACAGCCACTATTCTCATCTTCCGGTCCGCAACCGTCAGGGCCACAACTTCCGGAGCTGCAACCACCGCTGCAACCGCATCCGCCCGACAGGGTAGAGACAATTTCCTCATCAGTGGCCTGGCGAACGCCAACGACCATTCCCTTGAAATACAGATGCTCTCCGGCAAGTGGATGATTGAAATCCATGCGAACTTCATTTTCCCCCACTTCCATCACCATGCCGTTCAACCGCTGGCCATTTCCACTCATCATGGGAATGGAATTCCCCACTTTAATGAAATCTTCATCAAATTTACCATCAACAATGAATATATGTTTGGGCAAATCCACAATGGCATCTTCATTGACTTCACCATAGGCTTCTGCCGGAGCCAGGCTTATTTCAAAGGGATCACCTTCCCTGAGGCCAGCCAACCTGGATTCAAAGTGCGGAAGCATCTGCCCGGCGCCATAAAGGAACTGCAGCGGGCGTTCCACAGTGGTTTGCTCTATCATTTCTCCGTTCAGATCGTCAATCATTAAATCATAAGTCACGGAGACCATTGCATTTTTTACAATTTCCATATTTATTTTATTTAACTTGCAAAGAAACAGTTTTCTGACAGATGTTCAATATAAAAATTCCCATCCCCTTCAATTCTTAAACAAAAAATCGCCCGGACAAACACCGACGTTTAATGTATCAAGTGGAAAACCCTGGGGTGAAAAACGGTAAACCACGCCGTTGCGGGAATAGTCACGGGCATCTCCCAGGTACAACTCGCCGCTGAACGGATCAACACCAAAGGAATAAAAGGCTTTTCCTGTCAGCGTCATAAGGCTTTTATCAGGAAGCTTATCACTCTTGACCGACATTTTGTACAGGTCGCCAGCCAGGAATAACAGGGAATCTTTTGAAGGATTCAGCCGGATATCTGCGATCCAGGCTCCTGTCTGCTTCATCCAAAAAGTTTTCTCAACTTTTCTGGTGAGCGGATCAAGCCGCACCAAAGCCGCCTTTTCCGGATTTCCGGAGGAATTCAGCGGCTCCCCGTCGGTTTGTATCCAGATTTTGGACAAGGCATCCACCACCATTTGTCTGGGTTGATAGGGTACAGAAACAGAGTCGATCACAGCATCAGTTTCACTGTCTATCACCAATACCTTATTATCTGAAAGCCAACAGGTCACAAAAACCAATTTTCCAACCTGCACAAAACTTTCAGTTGCATGACCGCTCCCGCCGGGTTTACCATCACTCACAGGAATATAACCTGTTACCGCGAGGGTACCAGGATTAAAAACAGTTATTCTTCGAGCCTGCATATCACTGATATACGCTTTTTTGTTGCTCACGAAATGCACTGCTCTTGGTGAAATCAGTTCTTGTATGGTACCCTTATGTTCCATATTGTCCTTGTCAATAACCACCAATTTGCCTGAATTGTTCACTACAATATAAATATGATCGCCAAACATACCCATTGACAGTGCCATATCCCCCAGCGGCAAGTTGTTCCGGTCAAAATAAACATCAGGATAAACTTTTTGATTTTCAGCGTCATAGTATGCCAGGGAAGAATTTCCATAGAGTGAATTCCCTTCACATAATAAATACACCCCTTTTTTGCCGGAAAAGTCAATATCTCCGGAAGATGACCAATCTTCACAGGCGGTTAATAAAAACACCAACGCAAAATAAAACAGAATCTGACTTCTCATTTGTTTATCAATTATTCAACGTAATAAATCCTCAGCAGGAACAAACGCCCGGTATTTAACGGATTATCTTCAACCTGCGTATATTCCGGCAAAAGAATTTCTACTTCAGGCTGTAAAATTCTTTGGCAGGGATGATGGTTCACGGTCTGCAGCTGTAATAAAACATCGGTTCATTCCCAACGCAATCCGGAAATATTCCCTTATTTTCGTATTGAAAAACGGGTAACATAGAGTACTGTTTATTAATCTGTTATTCAGGAAGTTTCATTAATCAGGCAATATTAAACAACTTTAATTATGGACAGGGAAGAAGCTGCAAAGAAAATCGCTGACCTCCGGGCCACCCTGGAAGAACACAACTACCGGTACTATGTCCTTTCCTCACCCGTTATTTCCGACTATGCATACGACCTGTTGATGAAAGAACTGGAGCAACTGGAAAAAGAGTTCCCGGAATTTGATGATCCGGCTTCCCCCACCCGCCGTGTAGGGAGCGACCGCAACGAGGAATTTGTGCAGGTTAAGCACCGGTATCCCATGTTGTCGCTGGCCAATGTATATTCGGCGGAGGAATTATTGGATTTTGACCAGCGCATCCGGAAAGATCTGGAAGCTGATTTTCAGTATGTGTGTGAATTGAAATTTGACGGTACTTCCATCTCGTTGACTTACAAGAATGGATTGATGGAAAAAGCGGTTACCAGGGGTGACGGGGAAAGCGGGGATGATGTGACCGCCAATGTTAAAACCATTGCTTCGATACCCCTCCGGTTGCGGGGCGATCATTATCCTGAGGATTTTGAAATCCGTGGTGAAATAGTGATGCCATTCCGGGTATTTGAAGAATTGAATCGCCAGCGGGAGGAGAATGGGGAGCCCTTGTTCGCCAATCCGAGGAATGCGGCCTCAGGAACCCTTAAGTTGTTGAATTCCTCAGAAGTGGCCAAACGCAAACTGGATGCCTGGTTCTACATGACCCCTGGAAATCCCCTGGGGAATCAGACCCATTGGGATAACCTGCAGGAAGCGGCAAAGGTTGGCTTTAAGGTATCTAAAAACATCCGGTTGTGTAACGGCCTGGAAGAGGTGCTGGAGTATCTGCACCATTGGGAAACCGCCCGGTTCGACCTTCCGGTTGCCACCGATGGGGTGGTCATTAAGGTCAATTCCCTGAAACAGCAGGAAATACTGGGTTTTACGGCAAAATCCCCCCGCTGGGCAGTAGCCTATAAATTCAAAGCAGAACAAGCCTCCACTACCCTGCTGTCGGTCAGCTACCAGGTGGGCAGGACTGGCGCCGTCACTCCGGTGGCTAATCTGGAACCGGTGCTCTTAGCCGGAACGAGGGTAAAAAGGGCCTCCCTCCACAATGCCGACATCATTGCCAGCCTTGATTTGCATGAAGGGGATACGGTACTGGTAGAAAAAGGAGGTGAAATCATTCCCAAAATAGTGGAAGCAGATACCAGTTTGCGACATCCCCTGGCCCAGCCGGTCAGGTTCATTACAAAGTGCCCGGAATGCCAGACACCCTTGGTCAGGCTGGAAGGTGAAGCGGCTTTTTATTGTCCCAATGATACCGGTTGTCCGCCTCAAATCAAAGGGAAAATTGAGCATTTCATCAGCCGTAAAGCCATGAATATTGACGGACTGGGCAGTGAAACGGTTGATTTGCTGTATCAGAATGGTTTGGTCAGGCAAGTGGCTGACCTGTACCAGCTAAAAAAAGAGCAACTGACCCCACTGGAACGGATGGGGGAAAAATCTGCCGAACGCATACTGAAAAGCCTGGAGGATTCCCGGAAGGTGCCATTCAGCCGTGTTTTATTTGCCCTTGGCATCCGGTATGTGGGAGAAACTGTTGCCAAAAACCTGGCTGCTGCAGTTGGCAACATAGACCGGCTTGGTCAGATGCCACAGGAAGAACTGACAACGATAAACGAAATCGGAGATAAAATTGCGGAAAGTGTCAAAGAGTACTTTCAAAATCCTGCCCACCTTGAAATCATTGCGCGCTTAAAAGATGCAGGGATATGTTTCGAAACAGAAACAACGGATGCAGAGTTAAAGTCCGACAAATTGGCCGGTTTATCCATAGTCATCTCCGGAACCTTTGCCAAACATTCCAGGGATGAACTTAAAGTAATGATTGAGGTAAACGGAGGTAAGAATGTCTCTTCCATTTCAAAAAATACGAGTTATATACTTGCCGGAGAGAACATGGGACCCAGCAAACTGGATAAAGCCCGTTCGCTGAAGATCCCGTTGATTTCCGAAGATGATTTCCTGAAAATGATCGAATAATATTTTCTTATTTTTGCCGGTATGAAATGGTTGGAAAAATATGCCCGTAACAAACTGCTGAAGCGGGCAAAACAGCAAACCCGCAAGGTCACCCTGTGTTCTCCGGAACAGGTGAAAAAGGTGGGTATTGTCTGGCATGAGGAAAACCGGGAAGCCTTTCAGTTTCTCCAGGACTATTTCAGGAAAAACGGGACAATTGTCAGGAATATCTGTTATTCAGAAGCGAAGTTTTCGTCTGACAGCCAGGTTATTACTAAAAAGCAGACCAATTGGCTGGGCTTTCCGCTTGGAGGCGCAACAGATGAATTTATCCGTAGTGAATTTGAATTGCTGCTCAATGTGACCACTCGTCCCTGCTTTGCCCTGGAAGTCATTACAGGTTTATCCGCTGCAAGTTTCAAGGCAGGCTGGGATTATAACCAAAGTGGGTTTTATGATCTGTCGGTCGATATTTCCGTTCAACCAGATGCACGTTATCTGGCTGAACAATTGATTTTTTATCTGCAAACTCTTAACAAATAAATATGCTGTTTGACTTTTCCGGCGCTGGTGTAGCGCTGGTGACACCGTTCAATGAAAAAGGGGAGGTAGACTACCCAGCCCTGGGCAAAATCGTGGAAAACCAAATCAACGGGGGTATGGATTACCTGGTGATGATGGGGACCACCGCCGAAACCGCAACGCTGAACTACCTGGAAAAGCGGGAGATCGCTTCTTTCGTCCAGGGAATTACCAAAGGACGGATACCTTTGATCATGGGGCTTGGCGGTTATGACACGGCCGACACGGTAAAAAAGCTGGAAACAGCTGATTTGAAGGGTATCAGTGGCATCCTGGCCATCACGCCTTATTACAACCGCCCCAATCAGGAAGGGCTTTACCAGCACTTTAAAGCTATGTCTGCCCACGCGCGGGTCCCTTTGATCCTCTACAATGTTCCGTCCAGAACCGGTGTCAACATGGAAGCAGAGACTACGCTCCGTTTAGCCGGCGAATGCCGGAATATTATGGCCATCAAGGAAGCTTCAGGAAATATCACTCAGATTTCCAGGATCATCAAATATGCACCCTCGCATTTTAAAGTAATTTCCGGTGATGATGTCAATGCCCTGCCCGTAATTTCCATCGGTGGAAAAGGCGTCATTTCGGTGATAGCCAATGCCTATCCCAAAAAACTGAGTGATCTCGTGCACTTTGCCCTGGAAGGCAATATGGCAGCAGCTGCACGTCAGCACCTGGAACTGACGGAACTCCTGAAATTACAATTTGACGACGGAAATCCTGCCGGGGTGAAGGTGATGCTGGAGGAAATGGGGATCATCCGGAATGTTTTGCGGCTCCCACTGGTCCCTGCCAACGCCGTGATAGCTGCAAAAATCAGGGCTGAAATGCAAAATCTGGCTTAATGGAGGAGTATTACGGGGATATACCCTCTCCATGCTTTGTCATTGAAGAGAGAAGGCTTAGGGATAACCTGGCTGTTATCCGCAGGGTTATGCTGGAGACCGGGGTGGAGATCATCCCGGCCTTCAAGGGTTTTTCCATGTGGAGCGTGTTTCCCATTCTCCGGGAAAGCGTGAGCGGTGCATCGGCCAGTTCCCTGAATGAGGCCAGGCTCTGTTTTGAAGAAATGAAGGCTAAAGCACATACTTACTGTCCGGCTTTCACACCGGAAGATTTCGATGAAATTTTGGGATACAGCAGCCACATTGTCTTCAATTCTT
>DAIDJX010000134.1 GCA_027451165.1 Prolixibacteraceae bacterium
CGGGGAAAACGGAACATCCTGGGGAAGCGGCAAAATTGAAAAAGGGAATTCCATAAGCTTGGACCGGTTCTATGTGGCCCATGCGGACATCGACAATGAAACGACCCTCAACAGGCAATTGCAACTCGGTAAACACATTCTCTTTACACCCGGAATATATAAAGTGGCAGAACCGCTGACAGTGACCAAACCAAACACCATCCTGCTCGGGTTGGGGCTGGCCACCATTCAGCCGACGACCGGGAAAAGCGGGATGTTGGTGGATGAGGTGGAAGGCGTGCGCATTGCCGGACTGATTTTTGATGCCGGGCCGGGTGAAAATGAACAATCCTCCACGGGTGGATCTCCGGTGCTCCTGCAGGTGGGAAAAAAGGGATCAAAAAAAGACCTCCGGAAGCATCCCATTGTGCTGAGTGATCTGTTTTTCCGGGTCGGCGGAGTGGATACGGATAAACCCTGCCGTGCGGATATTTCGCTCGAGATCAACGCACGGGGAACCATTTGCGACCATTTCTGGATCTGGCGTGCCGATCATGGCGCTCAGGTGGGCTGGTCGTTAAACAGAGCTGATTACGGATTGGTGGTAAATGGAAACGATGTGACCATCTACGGGTTGTTTGTGGAACACTTCCAGAAGTACGATACCTGGTGGAAGGGAGAACGGGGTAAAATGTATTTTTACCAGAATGAGAAAGCCTATGATGTGCCTGTCCAGCAGGATTGGGTCGGTCCGGATGGCAATGGTCACGGCTGGGCCGCCTACAGGGTGGCAGACCATGTGGTCAGCCATGAAGCCTGGGGAGTGGGCGTTTACAGTGTATTCATCAAAACAAAGGGATTCGTGCTGCTGGAAAACGCCATTTTAGCTCCGGAGAAAGGGAACATTGTGTTTCACTATCCTTTCACAGTGCTGCTGTCAACCAAAGGAGGGATAGAACACATCATCAACGGTGCCGGTGGGCCGCATACGAACAAGGAATCCCCCAGGGGTTCCCTGCTGGCACTTCCGCCTTCTTTCAACAATGTCTGGAAAAGCAAGCGATAACCCTGGGTTCACCGGACATGCCGGTGACATAGCCTGACCGCATCCAGCGCCGACTCCGGAGTGCAATGTAACGGCAGGAGGTTATTGAACATACACTCAGTAAAATAGTCCAGTTCCCCGGAAAAACCATTCATGGCATCCCCTGCCGGAACCAGGGTGGTTTCCGAATCGGTGGTTACGATGATGTTTTCAGGGTCCTTGCAGGAAAATAAAACGCTTGCCTTATCAAACCTTGCAGAAAAGGCAGCCTGAAACGGGTACTGTGTATGAAAGGTATTGCCCCCTTCTATCTTTACCAACAAATCACTTTGCCCATATTTCCAGAAAGCGCTCACATAATCATGGTTACTCAGTCGCCCGGGAAGGCAGGTGGATTCAACTAAATCGGGGAGCCCGCACACCCACTGTGCAAAATCAATGTCATGGATCACCAGGTCAAACAATGCCCCGCCCGACGAACCGAAATCCCTCTGCTTCTCTTTCCACTCCCCCCAGGCCGGAACTCCGGAAAAACGGGAAAGGGAAAGAAACTGCAGATTACCATATAAACCAGAATCGATCCAGCTTTTCAGGGTCAGGTAGGCCGGCATAAACCGCACCACATGGGCGATCATCAGGATCCTTTTTTTCTCCCTGGCCAGAGCGATGAGCTTTTCCCCCTCAGAGATATCCAGACAAAAAGGCTTTTCCAGAAAAACATCAGCACCTGCCTCGAGGGCCATTGCAGCCAATGGGTAATGCAGTCGGGTGTGTACCGCAATGACCACTGCATCAGGTCTTTCTTTTTGGAGACATGCTGAAAAATCCTCATATATGGCGACATTGGAAAGCAAATCCGCTGGAAGGCTGCCTGTAGAGAAATTTCCAGATTGCGCCTGTAGGTTTTTCCGGATGTTCTCCGGATGTTTATCAACAAGGGCTGACAGATGGAGATGAGGATTATTCAGAATATTTTGGGTATGGGTCATGCCCATAAAACCGAAACCTGCAACAACGATGTTTTTCTTCATGAAGTTTTTTGTTCAGAGAACTTTTTAGGAAAAATGAAAGCAGCCTTTCTTAATTTCGCCTAAAAATAATGAGTTTGTTTCAAACCCAAAACAAATTGGTATTTTCAACGGCGGAAAATGAAACGAAATGTACTTAAAACTATTCCTATAGGAGGCCATTGTGTCAGAGCCTGTTGAAAATACAGGGAAATCGGATTACCATTTCAAATCGCAAAGATGAAAAAACTGTTCATTACCATCTCAGTAGCTTTGTTGTTCCTGAATTACTCCGAAGCTCAGGAAACCGCAATATGGCCGGTATTGAAACATTACGACCAAAACCACCTCGTTCAAATCGCCTTGCCGATCGGAGGCATTGGCACCGGAACAGTATCCCTGGGTGGCCGTGGCGAATTGCGTGACTGGCAGATCATGAACCGGCCCGGGATTGGGTTCAGCACGGTCACCAAAGGCAACAATGCTCCGTTTTTTGCCATTTACGTGAAACCGGAGGGAAAGGCGTCCATGACCAAAGCGCTGCTTGGCCCTGTACATGCAAGTGAATACAGCCACTATGAAGGCCGTCCTGTCAACCACCATGGTTTGCCACGGTTCACGGAAGCATCATTTGATGCTGCCTACCCTTTTGGCCAGGTTAACCTGAGCGATGATCTCCTGCCTGTAACGGTCCGTATCAAGGGGTTCAATCCATTCATTCCGGGCAACAGTGCCGCCAGCAGCATACCCATCGCCATCCTAAGTTACGAAGTGACAAACACCTCCGGAAAAGATCAGGAAGTTTCGGTGTGCGGCTCCATGCGGAATTTTATCGGGGTTGACGGCAGTAAAATGCAGCGTGACTGGAAGGGTGATTTTATCCCGAAAGGAGCAAAACAAAATATCAACACCTGGAGAGATGAGCAGGCGATCAGGGGGATATACATGACCAGCAAAGGCGTTGATCCGATGGATCCAGCCTGGGGAACCATAGCCATGACCACCCCGGAAAAGGAAATAGTCACCTGGCGCCGTTCTTCCATCCGCAACGATTGGCAAAACGCTTTGCTCGATTTTTGGGATGATTTCAGCAGCGATGGTCTCCTCACTGATAAGCAGGAACTGGCGGAGGATGATCCGATGGCTTCACTGGCGGTGAAGAAAACCATCCCTGCAGGAGCGACGGTTCCTTTTACGTTCTACCTCACCTGGCATTTTCCCAACCGGCTTGACTGGAACAGCTGGTCCTACGAAAACAACGGGCAGTTCGTCGGGAATCATTATACCACGGTTTATACCGATGCGTGGGATGTCATTGCCCGGGAAGCTCCGAATCTGAAGGAATATGAACATCAGACCATACAATTCGTCAGGGCCTTCCTCGAAACGACCATTCCCGATGTGGTAAAGGAGGCTGCCTTGTTCAACCTCTCCAACCTCCGGTCACAAACGGTGTTCCGGTTGCCATCGGGGCACCTGATGGGCTGGGAAGGCATCATGGATGAGCATGGTTCCTGCATGGGCAGCTGCACACACGTCTGGAACTACGAAACCGCCACTTCTTATCTCTTTGGCGACCTCGCCCGTACCATGCGGGATGTCGAATTCACCTTCGGAACCAAAGAGAACGGGAAAATGCGTAACCGCGTGGAATTGCCGCTGGAGTTAAACCTGAAGTCGGATCATGTGGCTGCTGCCGACGGTCAGATGGGCACGATTATGCGGTTTTACCGGGACTGGCAGCTTTCAGGAGATGAAGAATTCCTCCGGAAATACTGGCCCAAAGTGAAGGCTGCCCTCTCCTATGCCTGGATTGAACGCGGCTGGGATGGCAACAAGGATGGTGTGGAGGAAGGCCAGCAGCACAACACCATGGATGTGGACTATTTCGGGCCTAATCCGCAAATGCAGTTCTGGTATTTCGGCGCACTCAAAGCCGGGGTAAAAATGGCTTCTGCCATGAACGACAAGGATTTTGCCGCCCGGTGTGAAGAGATATACCGGAAGGGAAGCGCCTGGGTAGATCAACACCTGTTCAATGGCGAATATTTCGAACACAAAATTACGGATCCCAAAACCTTTGAATTTCTCGATGTGAACAATCCGGAAACGCAAATCCCCCGTTTCCAGCTGGGATCGGGTTGCCTGGTGGATCAGCTGGCCGGACAGTACATGGCGCATCTGCTGGGATTAGGTTATCTGGCTAAAAAGGAGAATATACAAACCACCCTGAAAACCATCATGAAATACAACTTCAGGGAACGTTTTGACACCACCTTCAACAACATGCGCTCCTATGTGATGGGAGATGAAGCCGGTCTGATCATGGCCAGCTGGCCAAAGGGCAGGCTGAAAGTGCCCTTCCCCTATTTTGCCGAATCCATGTCGGGGTTTGAATATACAGCAGCCATCGGCATGTTGTACGAAGGCCAGACAGAAGCCGGATTGAAATGCATTCAGGCCATCCGCGAACGTTTTGACGGGGAAAAGCGAAATCCATTTGACGAACCCGAATGCGGGCGTCATTATGCCAGGGCAATGGCTTCCTGGTCGGCCCCCATGGCCATCAGCCGTTTTCACTATTCCGCACCTGAAAAATCCATCAGTTTCACTTCCACTCCCGGAACATATTTCTGGAGTAACGGATCTGCCTGGGGAAACTGCACGGTGGGAAAGGAGAAATCAATACTGAGGGTTCTCTACGGAGAAATTTCGCTTAAATCATTCACCCTCGAAGGTATCAACACGAAAAAATTGAAAGAAATCAACCTGAAAACCGGTCAATCATTAACCATTTTGTTATGAAGTGTTTAAACATCTTTAAACTGAATTTCCTGATTTTTCTGATTGTCCTGTTAATCCCTGTGACAGGAAAAACTCAGCCACCCGGTACCATTCTGAAATCTGAATTTATTTATTCCAGGGAAAAGGTCTCCTTTCCCGGTTGTCATGCTTCCACCATAGCCGAAACTCCGGATGGCCTGGTGGCAGCCTGGTTCGGGGGAACCCATGAGCGTCATCCGGATGTGGGCATCTGGCTGAGCAGAGAAGAGAAAGGAAAATGGACAGTTCCGGTTGAAGTGGCCAATGGGGTTCAGAATGAAACCCTCCGGTATCCGACCTGGAATCCGGTCCTGTTTATGGGGGATAGAACCTTGTATCTATTTTATAAAGTTGGTCCGAGCCCTTCCACCTGGTGGGGCGAAATGAAAACGTCAAAGGATTTTGGTTTGAGCTGGTCAGCTTCTGTCCGACTTCCAGAAGGGATTTACGGGCCGATAAAAAACAAACCGGTGCTGCTGAAAGGAGGAAGATTGCTATGTCCATCGAGCACCGAAGACCATGGCTGGAGGGTGCATATGGAGTGGACAGATGATTCAGGACAAAGCTGGCACCGGACGGAAGCCCTTAACAACGGGGACACCCTTGCGGCGATACAACCGACAATCCTGCTTCACAAAGAGGACCTGCCCCACAAAGGGGACAGGCTACAAGTGTTGTGTCGTACCAAAAAAGACCGGATCTATACCTCCTGGTCCGGTGATCAGGGAGAAACCTGGACTCCGCTGACGCCGCTCGAATTGCCTAACAACAACAGCGGAATTGATGCCGTAACCCTGAAGGACGGCAGGCACCTGCTGGTATACAACCCTGCCGACCAGACCCACGACCGGGGAGCCAGGAACCGGCTCAACCTTGCAGTTTCCCATGACGGCATCCATTGGGAAGATGCAGTTATCCTGGAAAACGATGAAAACAGGAAGGCGGAATATTCTTATCCGGCCATCATCCAGAGCTCCGACGGACTGGTACACATCACTTATACCTGGAAAAGGGAACTGATCAGGCATGTTGTCATCGACCCGAAACAAATAAAAGCAGATTGATATGCGATACCGTTTATTAGGTAATACCAACGAAAAAGTTTCCATCATCGGATTCGGCTGCATGAGGCTGCCCATTCTCGACGGGAATATGGGAAAAATCGATGAGGAAAAGGCCGGAACCATGATCCGTTATGCCATCGATCAGGGCGTGAACTACGTCGATACCGCCTGGTCGTACCACAGTTCAGTGATGGGACAGAAAGGGGAAAGTGAACCTTTTGTCGGCAGATTACTGGCAGGTGGTTACAGGGAGAAGGTTAACATTGCCACCAAGCTCCCCACCTGGCTTGTGCATTCCCGGAGGGACATGGATGATTTACTGGATGCCCAGCTCGAGCGACTGCAAACCGGCACCATCGATTTTTACCTCCTGCATGCCCTGGCAAAACCGGTTTGGGAAAAGCTGAAATCACTCGGCATCAGGGAATTCCTGGACAAAGCCCTGGCTTCCGGAAAGATTCGCTATGCCGGATTTTCGTATCACGACAATACCGATTTATTCAGGGAAATTGTAGACAGTTATGACTGGTCATTCTGCCAGATACAGTACAACCTGCTGGATGAAGATTTTCAGGCCGGTAGAGCGGGATTACAGTATGCATCTGAAAAGGGATTGGGGGTCATTGTTATGGAACCCCTCCGGGGAGGGAAACTGGTAAAAGGCGTTCCCGGGCAGGTATTAAACATTTACCATTCGGTGCATCCCTCCCGTACCCCTGCCCAATGGGCGCTCCGCTGGGTATGGAACCAACCTGAAGTGGGACTTGCCCTGAGTGGGATGAATACGATGGAAGATGTCCGGCAAAACCTGGAAGCCGCCAGCGAAGGGGACGCTGACGCTCTGAGTCGGCAGGAAACTTTAGCCCTCAACCAGGTTAAAGCCTTCTATTCCGGCAAAATAAAGGTCAACTGCACCACTTGTGCTTATTGCATGCCTTGTCCTTCCGGGGTGAACATTCCGGGTAATTTCAGTTATTTCAACGACTATTTCATGTTCGATTCGCCAAAAGCCCGGGAAAATACCATCATATTCTACCACCACTTCATCCAACCGGATGCAAGTCCATCGGCTTGTATTGAATGTGGTCAATGTGAGGAGAAATGTCCCCAAAAAATTCCAATCATTGAAGAGCTGAAGCGGGTTGGGGAGCTATTTATTTAACCCTCGGCTGAAGCTGAAGGGTGGTCCCTGAGCGAAGCCGAAGGGCATTTTTCACTTTTCATTGTTTCCCATTTCATACACCAGATCCCCCTTCACAAAAGTCCTCACAATCTTTAACTTATAATCATCTATTGTAAACATAACCAGATCAGCCCTTTTCCCGGGCTCCAGGGTTCCCCGGTCATCCAGGTGGTAAAGACGTGCAGGATTGGCACTGACCATCTGAATGGCGTCAGAAAGGGAACATCCGGTGAATTTCATTATGTTACCCACCCCTTTGGTAACGGGAGAAGCAGAGCCATACAGCACCTGTTGGGCCGGAAGATGTAATTTGCCTTCAGGCGTCAGCTCGATGGTTTCGCCGGTTTGTGTAGTGTAGGTGCCGGGAGGAAGGGCAGCATAGCTGGTCACATCAGAGGTGATGATCGTTTTCCCTGCTCCCTTGATTTTGTAAAACACCAGCACTTCTTCAGGGAGGAGGTGAAACCCGTCACATATGATGCTGATCCAGAGCTGGTCATTGGCCAGTTGCGGCCAGAAGGGATTATAGTGCCGGCTGATCATGTTGGCGCAACCATTTCCGAGGTGGGTGGAAATTTTAGCCCCGTTGGTCACCGCAAGATCAAGCTGCCCCTTGTTTGCATTGTGGTGACCTACCGCCACCACGACCCCACTTTCCGTACATTTTTTTATAAATTCCTGTGCGCCTTGCATTTCGGGAGCCAGTGTAACCTGAAGTATCTTACCTCCGGCTGCCCGGTTCAACTCCTGA
This sequence comes from Prolixibacteraceae bacterium, assembly GCA_027451165.1. Classification (GTDB taxonomy): domain Bacteria; phylum Bacteroidota; class Bacteroidia; order Bacteroidales; family Prolixibacteraceae; genus UBA1413. The sequence continues at coordinate 7,853 of DAIDJX010000134.1, forward strand.
AATTCATTCCAGTCGGGCAGGCGCACGAATTGTTTCGGGTGGGCACCGCGAAACCCGTCTTCCGGGTTGATGAATGGTCCTTCCAGGTGAAATCCGGGAATGGCACCCAATAACTTTTCATCTTTCAAAGCACCTGCCAGCAACCTGAAATTACGCAGCAACACCTCCCGGCTGTTGGTGGTGAGGGTTGGAAGGTAGGTGGTCACCCCGCACTTCCACAGCTCGCGGGTGGCTTTTGCAATACCTTCAGAAGTCAGGTCACTCTCGCCAAAAGCGAAGGATACCCCGGCAAATCCATTTACCTGGTTGTCGAAGAAACCGGGGGCAATGTAGGTTTTACCGTAAGCTTCCGCAAGTTTCTTCACCGGTTTGACAGAAACAATAATCCCATTTTCAATGGCCACCCGGACAGGCTTACCGGTGGCATAATGAATGCCTTCAATGGTTTGTTGGGCATTGGCGGCGGAGAAATGGATCATACCGGGAAGGATGGCGATGCAGGTGATCATAAGTTTATTATACATTCCCATATCCTAATGCAGAACTTGGTTAAGGCCATAAAGCTAAATAAAAAGATGTCCGGTTGAAAATATCGTTTGATATTATCGAAAATTATTGTTTGTTGTTATCGATCATTGGTGCGCTGACAGGCATCAATGATACGGTGTTAAACGCCATTCTTGAACCTGATTTGACCTGTTGCCTTTTATAGCCCGCAGGGATATGCTGTGAATAACCTCCGGTTTCAACCGGAGGAACTGAAA
>DAIDJX010000135.1 GCA_027451165.1 Prolixibacteraceae bacterium
AAATAAACACCATAATTCACTCGCTCCGGCTATCAGAAGCTGAACTGGAATACCAGCAAAACATTGACAAGGGTGATGAGGCCTTCCGGAATAACCAGTGGGCTGTCTCGCGTTCCTGGTATAATAAGGCATTGGGACTTAAACAAAATGATGCCTATTCCAGGTCCCAGCTCTCGGAAATCCAGCTGAAGGTGAATGAACAGGCATCAGGAAACAGCTTGCTGACTTTTAACAACTACATGGAACAGGGTAAGAAAGCTTTTGATCTGAAGCAATACAACATTGCCCGTGTTTGGTATCTCCGTGCAAAGGAAATTAAGCCCACTGATCCCAATGTCAACGGCAAACTGGAAGAACTCCGGAAAGTCACCGCCAATCCCTGATTCTTAATTATTCTGTGCAGAGATTTTCTTTAGGAAGTTTATACGCTTCGCAGCAGATCATCGAAATTGAGCTGACCCTCTGATCTGGAAGCATCTATCAGGTTGTTCCCTTCACAAACGAGGGTGCGGGTCTTATGTTTGGAAATCAGGGCATAATCGTGAGTAGCCATAACGACGGTTTTACCATCCCGGTTGAGTTGCTGCAAAATGCCCAGGATTAGTTCAGAGGTTTCAGGATCAAGATTACCGGTCGGCTCATCAGCCAGGATGATCGGCGGATCATTCAGCAGTGCCCTGCCAATCACCACCCTTTGCTGTTCACCCCCGGATAAGCGGTGGGGCATTTTGTTGATTTGCTTCTCCATGCCTACCATTTCCAGCACCTGGTGTATCCTTTCCATGCAGGCTTTCTGATTCTTCCAGCCGGTTGCGTTCAGAACAAAATAAAGATTATCCCTGACATTCCGGTCACCCAACAGCCTGAAATCCTGAAAAACAACACCCAGTTTCCGCCTCAGCATAGGAATATCCTTTTTACGTATCGGACGGAGGGAAAAACCTGCAACCTGGCCGGATCCGCTCACCAGTGGAATCTCCGCATTCAGGGTTTTTATCAAACTTGATTTACCGGTACCAACCCGACCGATCACATAGATAAATTCCCCCGGAAAAATTGTTAAGTTGACATTTTTCAAAATCATTTCATCCTGTTGAAAAATATCGGCATCTGACAGCACAATGTGTGGTACGCCCTCCATATCAGCTAATTTTTTACGAAAGTAAGGCAAACTTCAAAACTATCAACGGAATCAAACCAAAGAAACTAACACTTTTCTGTTGAGAATTATTTTAAATAATCAGGTGGACAACTGCCGATTTATCTATATTTCGGATTTCGGATTTGAGATTTCGGATTTATGAGATTTCGGATTTATGAGATTTCGGATTTAGCTGATACCAAAATATAAACGCAAACATTACGTTTAAGATACTGAATATAGTTTTGCCATAATAAACACCACTTGGATGAATACAAAAAGAGTTCTGGTATTGTTCATGGGACTGGCCTTCATTGCCTCAGGTTTAAAGGCCCAGGAAACCCGTTATTTCACTGACATTCAAAAGGAAATTGCCCTCGGAAAGGAGCTTTTCAAAGGTGCTAAATACAATGCGGCTTACAGACAGTTTGAAAAAGTGAGGGAAATGGCGGATGAGAAATCGGAGATCTCCTCCGAAGCTTATTATTACATGGCCTTGTCGGCATTGCGCTCGGAACATGTGACCGGTGATAAAATGCTGAACAATTTCATCAGGGATTATGCCGACAGTCCTTATTGTAATTATGCCCGGTTTTACCTGGGTGAGTTTCAATATGATAAAAAGCGATACCAGCAGTCCCTGAAAACCCTCGGCGCCATTGAAAGAGATGGGCTGGCAGAGGCCGACCGGGTGAAATGCGGGTATATGATGGGCTACAGTTACCTGATGACCAATGAACTCGACCTGGCGCTCAATGAATTCATGATGATCAAGGAAAAGAATCATATTCTCGCCCGTCCGGCGTTGTATTATTATTCACATATCAACTACCTGAAGAGCAACTACGATGTGGCGTTAGACGGGTTCCGGAGATTGGAGAAAGATCCGAATTTTAACAAAATCATTCCCATCTACGTCAGCAATATTTATTACAAACAGGAGCGGTATCAGGAAGTGGTGGATTACATCGTTCCCATAATCAACGAAGTGGAAGAAGGCTATAAACCGGAACTGGCCAAGATCACCGGAAGTTCCTATTTTTATCTCCGCAGGTACAAGGATGCCATCCAGTTCCTGGAATATTACCACGAAAGCAAAGGGCAGAAATCAAGGGAAGACAATTATATCATGGGTTTTTCCTATTACAACACCGGAAATATTGAAAAATCAATTCCCTTTCTGGAAAAAGCGGCAACAGGTAACGACCAGCTTGCCCAGAACAGCTATTACCACCTCGCAGACGCCTATATTAAAACCAACCAGAAAGAAAAGGCAAGGATCGCCTTCGAATCTGCTTCGGAAATCAATGCTGATGCAGGAATTAAGGAAGATGCGCTTTTCAACTATGCCCGTCTGACCTACGAACTCTCCTATTCTCCCTTTAATGAAACCATCAAGGCTTTCGACCGTTATATCACGGAATACCCGAATTCTTCCAGAAATACAGCGGCTTACCAGTACCTGGTGGAGGTTTTCATGGTCACGAAAAACTACAGGGATGCTATTGCCTCCATTGAAAAAATCAGGAACAGAACTCCGGAACTGAACAAGGCCTATCAACGGGTAACTTATTACAGAGGTGTTGAACTTTTCAACAACCAATCGTATGACCAGGCCATCGGTCTGTTTGACATTTCCCTGCAAAACAATTACAACCAGTCGGTTACAGCAGCCGCCCGCTTCTGGAAAGCGGAATCGCTCTACCGTACCGGCAACTACAACGCAGCGATCACCGGCTTTGAGCAATTCCTCCAAACCCAGGGCGCATCGTCGCTTCCTGAATTTTATGAAGCCTATTACAGTCTGGGCTATGCCTACTTCAAACTCGAAAATTATGCCAATTCCGGAACAGCTTTCCGGAAATACCTGGATGCCAATGAAGGAAAGCGAAGCAAGAAAATTGCCGATGTATACAACCGGCTGGGTGATACCTGGTTTGTAGCCCGCCAGTACAATGAAGCTGCTTCAACTTACCAGAAAGCTTTTACCCTGAAGGTGTACGATGCAGACTATGCCCTGTATCAAATGGCCTTTTGCAGCGGGTTGCTCAGGAACCAATCAGGAAAAATAACACAACTGACCAGCCTGATAACCTCTTATCCACAATCGGCCTACCTCGATGATGCCTATTATGAACTGGGCAGAACCTACGAGCAGGAAAAGAGATTTGCCGATGCCCGCAGACAATACCAGGCTATTCTGGATAAATTCAGGGAAAGCGCCTATTACCCGAAGGCTTTGTTGCAGATGGGACTGATCCACTACAACCTCGAAGATTATCAGAATTCATTGAAATACTATCAGCAAGTGGCAGAGAATTACCCCGGAACACAGGAAGCCCAATCAGCCATGTTGGGTATCAAGAATTGCTATGTGGAAATGAACAATGTGGATGGGTATTTTGCTTATGCCAACAAAACGGGTAAAACCACCCTCGTTACTTCTTCGGAACAGGATTCACTCACCTATCAGGCAGCCGAAAGACAATTCATGTCAGGAAGCCCGAACGCCATCAGCCAGTTGCAAAGATACCTGCAGCAATACCCCAATGGCAGTTTTACCCTGAATGCCCATTTCTACCTGGCGGAAGCCTTGTATGACCAGCGGAAATTCCCTGAATCATTGGACCACTACCTCTTCGTTTGCCGGCAGCCAGTCAATGAATTCAGTGAAACGGCGCTCGACAAGGCCTCTGACATGCTTTTTGCCAACGGCAAATATGCAGAGGCATTTGATCTTTATGTTCTCCTCGAAAATGCCGGAAACGCACAAAACAAAATCAGGGCGATCACCGGCAAAATGCGGTGTGCCTTCAAACTTGAAAAATACAGGGAAGCCATCGACGAGGCAGCCAGGCTGAAGAAAACAGAAAAGGTAACTGAAGCATTGGCCAGGGAAGCAGCTTATATCAGCGGTAAATCCAATTATCAGCTTAAACAGTACGATATGGCACTGTTTGGCATTAAAGAAGCTGCAGTTGAGACAAAAACTGCCCAGGGGGCAGAATCCAAATACCTGCTGGCTGATATTTACTTCAGGCAACAAAACCTGGTTTCCGCAGAAAAGGAAATTATGGATTTCATTGAAAAGGGCACTTCCTTCCAGTTCTGGCTGGCAAAGAGCTTTATTCTGCTTTCCGATATTTATGTGGCAAAGAAAGATGATTTCCAGGCCCGTCATACGTTAAAAAGTCTGATCGAGAATTACACGGTACAAAATGATGGTATCCTGGATGAAGCAAAGTCCCGGCTTGCAGCCATTGATGCCCGTGATAAAAAGGATGCTGCACCCCTCCAGGAGAATTTCATGCAAATCAAGTTAAATCAACAGTAATCCACGTCAACATGATAACCAGATATTGCCAAAGATCACTTTCAGCATTCATCATTGCCCTGGGAATTTCCACGGTGGCAGTTGCACAAACTGATAGCATCCGACGGGAGGTAGAAGTTGTCAAAGCTTTCGCCCCGACTGTAAAAGACGCAGATAAAATCAATGATTCACCGGTCATCAAAGACGAAGTTTTCAAAAAACCCGACTTCAATTACTCGATCGACAGTCGTCCTGTTTTTTCCAAATTACCGGTGAAAGACCTGCAGGCTGCCACCATAGTCGGGAAACCTGCCGAAAAGCCGGGATACGGCCTTATCAGGGCAGGTGCCGGAAACTACAACAGACCCTACGGCGAAATTTTCTTCAACAATCCAACCGGTAAAAATACCATCTTCGGATTGCATGGCCGGCACCTTTCCTCCTACAGCAAACTCAACCTGAAAGGCGGCGACCGGGTAAAAACCCCCTTTTCTGAAAATGAAGCAGAAATGTTCCTGAAATACATGTTCCGCAAATCCACCCTCTCCGTGAATCTCGGAGTTGATCACGACGGTTTCCGCTACTACGGATACCCCGGGACGGATTCCATCCCTCTATACATTAATCCCAAGCCGGAACAGTCCGTGAAGTACGGATACCTCCAGGGGGCTTCCCAAACCTTTACCAAAGGAGGAATCAATATCAACCTTCAGAATGTCTATGCGGCCAAGGATGATCCTTCGGCTGGTTTTAACTTTCAATATTTCAGGTTTGGCACCAAGACCGGACAGCGGGAAGACTACCTGAAATTTGAAATGAACATGAACCGTCCGAGAGATTTCATTTCCCTCCTGGTGGATGCCGGCGTGGAATATTCCAATACAACCAATATCTATGCGAATATTTTTGAAGTATTGCCAGTTCTGACCAACCGCGGACAAACCTGGTTGTTTTTCAAACCGGCTATTTACCTTGGAAATGAAACCATCAACCTCAAAGCAGGTTTTAAATCATGGGTGGTGGCCGGCCTTGTCGATAAGGCCCAGTTTAAGATTTCCCCGAACATCAGGTTCAACTTTGCGCCGGTCAAGGAGATCATCAATGTCTTTGCCGGGGCTGACGGAGATTACCATCACAACCACTACTTCGCTGTGGCCTATCAGAATCCATTCGTGATTCCTACGCTTACGGTGAACAACCACCATGAGAAATACAGAATTTACGGAGGTTTCGACGGACGGATTTCATCCAAAACCAACTTCAAGCTGCAGATTGATTATTCGGCCTTTAATAACCACCCATTTTATTACCTTCAAGGATTCCGGCTGCAGGTACATGGGATCAATCCTCCTCCCACTTATACCGACAACACTTTCCGGGTAATGTACGACGATATGAATACCCTGAAATTCAACGGGGAGATCACCCATTATGTAGGTAGCAAATTCAACCTTTTGCTCAGTACCAATATCTACAAATACACAATGACCAATCTTACCACCCCGTGGCATCTGCCAAAATGGGATGCCAATCTGTCGGTCAACTATGCAGTTACCGACCGTTTTTCAGTCGCTGCTGATTTTTATGCGATCGGGAAAAGGGAGGGCCTTGTAATGCAAACAAATACCCTCTGGAATCCTTCCATCACCTGGGAAACACTCCAGCTTTCCTCTTCCGTTGTGGGACAGAATTATATCCTGGATACAGCGGTGGATCTGAATATCAGGGGAAATTATGACATATCCAGAAGGTTCGCCGTTTTTGCCCAGCTAAACAATTTCGGTTTCCAAAAATATGAGCGCTGGTTGGGTTACCCCGTCCAAAGCTTTAACTTTCTGGGCGGAATCAGCTTCTCTTTCTGAATTAAGAATTCAATAACTGATTGCCGTTGGTCTCAACCAACGGCAATTTTTTTTTAGATTTTGTTATCTTTGCTGACTTATATTTTAATATGAACGAAGCAGAAGAAAAAGACTTGATTGTCAACGACAACGGGAATTACGGAGCAGATAGTATCCAGGTGCTGGAAGGCCTTGAGGCAGTAAGAAAACGTCCGGCAATGTACATCGGGGATGTGAACGAAAGAGGTTTGCACCACCTGGTTTATGAAGTGGTGGATAACTCCATTGATGAAGCGCTGGCCGGATATTGTAAAAAAATTGAAGTCACCATACATGCCGACAACTCAATCACGGTAAAGGATGATGGCAGGGGAATTCCAACGGAACTGCATACGAAGGAAAACCGTTCCGCCCTCGAAGTAGCCCTTACGGTGTTACATGCCGGCGGAAAATTTGACAAACAATCCTACAAAGTTTCAGGAGGTCTGCACGGCGTCGGAGTTTCCTGTGTCAACGCCCTGTCTACCTACATGAAAGCTGAAATCCACCGCGAAGGGAAAATCTGGGTGCAGGAATACAACATCGGCAAGCCACTTTATCCGGTCAAAGAAACCGGTAAGGGAAACGATACGGGTACCATCATCACCTTCAAACCCGATCCGACCATTTTTCTGGTGACCACTTACAAGTACGAAGTGCTGACTGCCCGACTCCGCGAGCTGGCGTTTCTGAATGCAGGGATCAGCCTTAAAATCACCGACGAAAGAGAAGTGAATGAGGACGGTGGGTTCAAGTCAGAAACATACCTGTCCAGTCAGGGACTGAAAGAATTTGTGGAATATCTGGATGATTCAAGGGTCAGGCTCACCCCGGAAATCATTAATGTGAGTACGGAAAAAAACGGCATGCCCATCGAAATTGCCCTTCAGTACAACACCTCCTATTCCGAAAATGTCCATTCATATGTAAATAACATCAACACCATTGAAGGAGGTACCCATCTCACCGGCTTCAGGCGTGGTTTGACAAGAACCATGAAGAATTATGCCGACCAGTCGGGACTGCTTTCCAAACTGAAAATTGACATCAACGGCGATGATTTCCGGGAAGGACTCACCGCTGTGATATCGGTGAAAGTGCAGGAGCCGCAGTTTGAAGGCCAGACCAAGACTAAACTCGGAAATTCCGAAGTCACTGCAGCAGTGGATCAGGCAGTCAGCGAAATGCTTACCAACTACCTGGAAGAAAATCCCAAGGCGGCAAGGATCATCATGGACAAGGTGATTTTGGCGGCTCAGGCGCGGGTTGCAGCGCGGAAAGCCCGCGAAATGGTTCAGCGGAAGAATGCTCTCACCGGTGGCGGTTTACCCGGAAAGCTGACCGACTGTTCAGAACGCGATCCCGAAAAATGCGAGCTGTTCCTGGTGGAGGGTGACTCTGCCGGAGGTACGGCCAAACAGGGTCGTGACCGCCGGTATCAGGCCATTCTGCCCCTCAGGGGAAAAATCCTGAATGTGGAAAAGGCCATGCAGCATAAAATCTTCGAGAACGAAGAAATCAAGAATATTTTCACAGCACTGGGCGTAACCATCGGTACCGACGAAGATACGAAAGAGCTCAACCTCAGTAAACTGCGCTACCACAAGGTAATCATTATGACCGACGCCGATGTGGATGGCAGTCATATCGACACCCTGATCATGACCTTCTTCTTCCGTTACATGCAGGAACTGATCCGCAGGGGTCACCTTTACCTGGCCACTCCACCGCTCTATCTGGTTAAGAAAGGGAAAAAAGAGCAGTATGCCTGGTCGGAACAACAGCGTATACAGCTGATCTCGGAATGGGCCGAAGGAAATGAATCTTCTGTAAATATTCAGCGTTACAAAGGTTTGGGAGAAATGAACGCGGAACAACTTTGGGTAACCACCATGAACCCGGAATTCAGAACCCTCCAGCAGGTCACCATCGAAAACGCCGCGGAAGCAGACCATATTTTCGCCATGCTAATGGGCGACGATGTTCCTCCCCGCCGGAAATTCATTGAGGATCATGCGGTCTATGCCAATATTGATGCCTGATAATGTTTCGTATATTTCGGATTTCGGATTTGAGATTTCGGATTTACCTTCGGACTCTCCTGCATTTCAATCCGAAATCGTACATCCGAAATCCGAAATTCCTATTACCTGATACCATCACTCTATGAATGTCTGCGTGTTTTGTTCCTCCAGCAACGCCTTGGCTGAAATCTATTTCCATGAAGCGGAAACATTGGGAACGCTGCTTGGTGAGCATGG
>DAIDJX010000136.1 GCA_027451165.1 Prolixibacteraceae bacterium
CCAGTCTCCTCAAAAACATAGGAACTATAAAATTTCAAGCTTTTCGTCAGCCTGTCCACAGGGAAAAGTTTTAATCCTTCAATGCCGGCCATTTCATCAGATTTGTAAAAATACGCTAAAAGAGATTGAAAACACGCATTCTCATTGAAAAATGGCTTCAAAGATTACCAACTGCTGTGAACCTGACTTTTGTTATTTTTTGGCAGAACAGAACAATATACTTTTGTAACCAAAATGAAATGATATGGTAAAAGGATTTTTTAATGTACCAGTTGCAGTGAATGAACCGATTCTGTCTTATGCTCCGGGGAGCAGGGAGAGGATTGAGTTACAGGCCATGATCAGGGAATTAAGGGATCAGACCTGTGAAATGCCGATGATCATTGGGGGAAAGGAAGTAAAATCAGGACGGCTTGAAAGGATTTTTCCTCCTCATGAGATTAATCATACCCTTGGCTATTACCATCAGGGAGATGCTTCTCATGTGAGAATGGCCATTGAAGCTGCTATGGCGGCAAAAAAATCATGGGAAGCAATGTCCTGGCATCATCGGGCATCGATCTTTCTCAAAGCCGCTGATTTACTGGCTGGACCCTACAGGGCGAAGATGAATGCGGCTACCATGCTGGGGCAATCCAAAAATGCCTATCAGGCGGAAATAGACAGCGCCTGTGAACTCGCTGATTTCTTCAGGTTCGGGGTCCGGGAAATGACCCGTATTTACAGCATGCAACCGGAATCTTCAAAGGGTATCTGGAATTATAATGAATTCCGTCCACTGGAGGGGTTTGTTTATGCGCTGACCCCGTTTAACTTTACTTCCATCGCCGGGAACCTTCCGGCTGCTCCGGCAATGATGGGAAATGTGGTAGTCTGGAAACCATCCAAGTCAGCAGTTTATTCTGCCGGGGTGATCATGGAGATTTTCCGGGAAGCGGGTGTGCCGGACGGTGTCATCAACCTGGTTTTTGTATCAGGTCCTGCCGCAGCAGATGTTGTCTTGCAGCATCCTGATTTTGCAGGAATCCATTTTACCGGTTCCACCGGAGTTTTTCAATCGGTATGGAAAAAAATCGGAGAGAATATCTTCAAATACAAATCCTATCCCCGGATTGTCGGTGAAACAGGAGGCAAAGACTTTATTTTCGCCGATTCATCCGCCGATCGTCAGGCCCTGGCGATTGCCATGGTGAGAGGCGCTTTCGAATACCAGGGGCAGAAATGCTCGGCAGCCTCCCGTGCCTATATTCCGTCCAGCATATGGCCCGATGTGAAAGAGCGGCTGGGAAATGAACTGGCCAAAGCGAAAATGGGACCTCCGGAAGACTTTACCAATTTTGTCAACGCGGTAATCGATGAAAGCTCATTTGACAAACTATCCGGATTCATCGAAAATGCAAAAACGGACCAGGATGCCGAAGTCATTTTTGGCGGGCACTGTGATAAAACTGTTGGGTATTTCATTGAACCTACCGTCATTCAGGCATTTGATCCCGGCTACATTACCATGGAAGAAGAATTGTTTGGCCCTGTGCTTACTGTCTATGTCTATGAGGATGAAAAAATCTGGGAAACATTGTCCATTCTTGACAAAACTTCCATCTATGCCCTGACAGGAGCCATCTTCAGCCAGAACCGCTATAACATTGAGAAATACAGTGTTTTACTGGAGAATGCCGCAGGTAATTTCTACATTAACGACAAGCCAACCGGAGCCGTCGTCGGCCAGCAACCTTTCGGCGGAGCCAGGGGTTCAGGAACCAACGACAAAGCCGGTTCCCTGTTTAACCTGATGAGATGGGTCAACATCAGGACTATTAAGGAGAATTTCAATCCTCCCCATCAGCTCCTCTATCCGAATTTCAAGGAGGATTAGCAAGGTTTAATAAAAATGTTAAAAGCAGAAATCAACTTAATGATTTCTGCTTTTTTTTGTAATTTAGCCCAATGATGATACAAGTAATAAAGAACAAGGCTAAAGAACTCCTGAAAAAAATTGGGAGAATCAAGTTCCTCCGCAATAAATATGCTGTGGCGATTTTGGTTTTTCTTGCCTGGATCCTGTTCTTTGATGAAAATAACCTGATGGCACACCACAGGAATAAGCAAAGGCTGAAAATGCTCAAGGAACAAAAGATTTTTTACAGGGAGAAAATTGAAGCGGATAAACGGAAACTTGAGGAGTTGCGTTCCGGTAACCGGAATCTTGAAAAGTATGCGAGGGAGCAGTTTTATATGACAAAACCGGACGAAGATTTGTTCCTTGTCGTAGAGAAATAACCTTTGCTGTGCTATGCAGTTTAATCCTGACATATTTAAAATCCAAAGCAACAATGTGTTGCCGAAAAAGGGAAGGATATTGATCTCTGAACCTTTTCTACCCGGTAATTATTTTAACCGGGCGGTGATTTTACTGGTTGCTTATGGGAAAAAAGGAAGTGTCGGTTTTATTCTCAACAAGAAAGTCGAATTCCAGATTCAGGATTACATCAGCGGTTTTGACGAATTCGAAGCCGATGTTTACATTGGCGGACCGGTTTCCACCGATTCCATTTATTTCCTCCATAATCGCGCTGACCTCATCCCGGGAAGCATCCACGTGGCAGATGACATTCACTGGGGTGGCGATTTTGAAGAAATGAAAAGGCTGATTAACCTCGGAATCATCAACGCCGGTGAAATCCGCTTCTTTCTCGGATATTCAGGATGGGATGCCGGCCAGTTGGAAAGGGAAATCAAAGAGAATTCATGGTTGGTGGATGACATTGATCCCGGTATTCTGCTGAATGATCTCGGCACTGATGCCTGGGTGGATTTCGTCAGGAAAGTAGGCAAACAATATTCCATGTGGGTGAATTTCCCGGAAAACCCGTCCCTGAATTGATATTCCATATGATTATATGTAGGGGTTGAAAATTTTCCGCCCCTACGGTATGTTTTTCAGAGAAAAGCACGAAATATTCACCTGCCGCCAGATCAATTCCGTGGCCGTTTTCATGTACCGTTTCCCGCCAATCCCCATCAACCACCTGAATCCACTGCCTTCTGAAACAGCAAATATCTCCTCTGCACCGGTTAATTCTTCCGGAGAGACAGCCGATTCACGAATTCTGAAACCTTTACCGGCAGCGGCCCTGAGGACATAGTCCCGCATGAGATCAATTACAGCACCGGTATCCGGAGCTGGGGTGGTCAACACATCCCCCCTGATGAAAAAGAGGTTGGCATAGTCAGCCTCAGTAGTCAATCCTCTGTCGTTCAAGAAAATACCAAGTGTTTGCGGTGACCGTACCCGCTCTGCCATCCACAATGGTTCTGAGAAAAAGGCATATGCGTTGAGGGGAGATCCTGAAGGTTTGGCAAAAGGAGAGATAACCCCCGTCTTCCCGTTTGGATCCAGTGGAAATAACCGGTCAGGATAAGGTTTGACTGAAATCACCCAGTGTAAGGTATCTCCCGGGAAAACAAAACGGCAGCTCACCCAGCCTCCCATGAATGCCTTGTTCTTGTTTATCAGCCTTTTGATAAGACGAAGCAGTTCCTGCCGATCTTTTAATACAGGTGGATTTGGCCATTGGAGGGCACTCAGCATTTCGTCCAGTTTTTCCATTTGTTCCTGGAAGTGGGGAATTTCTCCATGGGCAAACCAAAGCTCAGGTTTGATCTGCAAAGCGTTGCTCCACCAAAAATGCCCGGGGTTGAATTCACTCTCCCGGATGATTTTCCCGTTGTGCAGAATGAATTCCATGCACTGCGTTAAAACATGTAAAACAATTCGTCAAGGAAATGCCGGAAAAGGGAAGGCTTGAGGAGTATCGGAAAGACAAATCCGAAGAGCGCCCCGAGAAAATGGGCGTCGTGGGCGATTTGATCAGACTCCTGTTTGCTCATGTACCAGGAATAGACCAGATAACCGATGGCGAAAAGTATTCCGGGGATAGGCAGCAAACCAAAGAAATAGAGCTTTTCCCATGGATTCAGAAAAATGAAGGTAAAAAGAACAGCCGAAACTGCCCCGGAGGCGCCTACCGCGTTATAGTAATAATTATCCCGGTGTTTCAGAAGGGCACTCATGTTGGAAAAAAGAATGCCTCCCCCATAGAGCAGGAAGAAAAATGCAATGGCTTTCTGGCCGAAATAGTAAGACAGAAAAACTTCTACCGGTCTTCCGAAGAAGTAAAGCACCAGCATATTGACCAGCAGATGTGTCCAGCCTGCATGGACAAAAGCATGAGTGAACAAGCGGTAATATTGTTTCTGATGGATCACTTTTGCTGCATTAAATTGCAGTTTTTCCATAAGCTCCTGGTTGTTAAAGGCCAGGTAGGAGACGACTGAGGTAATTCCTATCAATATCCAGGTGAGCATGTCAGTGTAATATTTTGTAAACCAATTCTTTCAGGAGGTCGCCTTGTGTAACACCGGTGGCAGATTCAAGCCCCTTGCTTTTCATGTCGTATTCACGGATCAGGCTGATGACCTCTTTGACTTTCCGGACATCGTAGCGCCGCGCTACTTCAGTATATCTTCTGATCAGGTTGGGAAAACGGGCCACACCGAACACTGCACCTGCGGCCTCCGGTGTTTTTTCAGGCAGCGCATGGTATTTCAGGATTTTGATGAAATATCCAAACAGGGCGCCTATGATGGGCTGAATGGGATTATCTCCGGGATTGGCTGCAAAGTGATTGATGATCCGGTTGGCCCGGAGAACATCCTTGTCACCCAACGCTTCCGTCAGTTCAAAGTTATTGTATTCCTTGCTTATGCCAATATTTTTCTCAATATCCTCCGGGGTAATCCGGCTTCCGGCAGGGACTGCGATAAACAGTTTATTTAATTCATTGATGATTTTGGACAAATCATTTCCGAGGTAATCAGCCAGCATCTGGGCGCCCTGCTGCGTAAGGGAATAGCCACGGGAGGTGACGGCATTGTCAATCCAGGCAGGCAGCTGATAATCCCTCATGGCAGCCGTTTCCATATAAACTGAGTTATTCCTGATGGCTTTCCCGATCTCGGTTCGTCCGTCAGGTTTGGCATATTTGTAACAGATGACCAACAAAGTGGTAGGTGTAGGCGTTGACAGGTATTTGACCAGCAACTCCAGCTCCTTTTCTTTCCAGGCCTGGGCTTCCCTGACAATGATTACCTGGTAACTGGCCATCATGGGGTAACGACGGCATGCTTCGAGAACGGTGCGCAACTCCGTATCCTTTCCGTAAAAGATGGAAAAATTAAAGCTTTTTTCTTCCGGGCTTAAGACATGTTCTTCGATATAGTCCGACACCTTGTCGATATAATACGGCTCTTCCCCGCAAAGAAAATAAACCGGGTGGTAGATCTTCTTTTTTAAATTGCCGATGATTTGGTCGCTATCCATATCAGAATTTCAGGTGTTTGACCGACTGACCGTTATTTTTGATTTCCAGCAAAGATTCAATGCCTACATTCAGGTGATTTTCCACATACATACTGGTCACTTTCTTGTCGCTGGCTTCCGTTTTCACCCCGGTGGAGATCATCGGCTGGTCTGAAACCAGCAACAGAGCCCCTGTGGGGATGGAATTGGCAAAACCGACCACAAATATGGTGGCTGTCTCCATATCAATGGCCATAGCTCTTGTTTTTTCCAGGTACTTTTTGAATCGTTCATCATATTCCCAAACCCTTTTATTGGTGGTAAAAACGGTACCTGTCCAGTAATCAAGTTGTTTGTTGCGGATGACGTGTGAAACAGCACGTTGCAGGTTAAAAGCCGGAAGTGCCGGAATTTCCGGAGGAAGATAGTCGTTGGAGGTACCATCGCTCCTGATGGCAGCGATGGGAAGGATCAGGTCGCCCAGTTTATTCTTGGCTTTCAGCCCACCGCACTTGCCCAGGAAAAGTACAGCCTGTGGAGAAATGGCGCTCAGCAAATCCATGATGGTGGCTGCATTCGGGCTGCCCATCCCGAAGTTGATGATCGTAATGCCTTCAGCAGTAGCATTGGGCATGTTGCGGTCGCCACCCAGCACAGGTACTTCAAACCGCTGGGCAAACATATCTACATACAGCTGGAAATTGGTCAGCAGGATATAATTGCCAAATGCTTCGAGCGGTTGCCCCGTATACCGTGGTAGCCAGTTGGCCACAATTTCTTCTTTCGTTTTCATAAACAGCGATTTGTGAAATAGTGTTACCTTCGCATTCAATGAATACAAAAGTAGCAATTTGGAACGGCTGACAATGCGAAATCTGAAATTACCCCCTTACCCTTTCAGGATCATCGAAAAAGAGGGGAAACAGTATATCTTTGATGAAAGCCGGAACAAATGGATTCTTTTGACGCCTGAAGAATGGGTAAGACAACATTTTTTCCGTTTTCTGACTGAAGACAAAGGCTTTCCAAAGGCTTTGATTGCCCTGGAGAAAAAAGTGCTCCTCAATGGGGTTACCCTGCGTTTCGACCTGCTTGTTTATGACAGGAAAGGGAAACCGTTGCTCATTGCAGAATTCAAATCTCCACAGGTCGCCATCAACCAGCAGGTGTTCAGACAAGCTTCCCGGTACAATGAAATGCTTTTGGCTCCCTATTGTCTGGTATCCAACGGGCTGGATATTTTTCTATGTAAAATGGATTTTGGAAACCGGAGTGTGGAATACCTGACAGATATCCCGGAATTTCAGACCCTGAACCAGTAATTCAACCTTTCTATTTTCTTTGGTTTACCAGGATTTTCTGGTAAAACCAGACATCCTTCCAACCTGACAGCGTGTTCAGCCATTGCTTTTTGATGCCTGTGAGACTGTATCCGTTTTTCTCAAACAATTGGATGCTGGGGGTGTTGTCTTCAGAAATGAGCGCATACAATTGATGTAACCCAAGTGTTTCCATGGCATATTGATCCAGTGCTGTAAGGGCGTCTGTCGCAAAACCCAGGCGCCGGTCTTCACTTTGGTGGATCAGTATGCCCACACCGGCCCGCTGGTGAAAGAAGTCGATGTCGTAGAGATCTGAGGCTCCAACCGCTCTCTTATCCAGTGTCTGAATGATCAGCCTGACCTGTTTCTGTTCATAAACGTCACGCGTGGCTTCTGCAAGATATCGTGTCAGGAGATAACGCGAAAAGGGCGCTTTGGTATTTGTCAGGTGCCAGAGGGAGGTGTCGTTCTCCCACTCAAAAATCAGGTCCAGATCTTCCGGTTCAATGGCCCTGAGTTCTATTCTTCCATAGCTGATCCGGTTATGTACCTGCATTTCTGTCGAGTTTTCGGAGATTCATTAAAATAAGTTCCAAATCGTTCCGCATGGTGTAATCTTTGGCGTAAAGCAGGTTGAGCTGGTGAATCCGCTGGTTATTCAGCGTAGTCCCCGGGAAAAGCATTCCCGGGTGTAGTACACCTGTCCTGATCGGTGGAAGGTCACTCCTTTTTTCGGGATGAGGAATATAACCCACCCAGGAGATTTTTCCCGAAAATACGGATAAGATGTTGGCCAGCAATTGGATCCGGCTTTTAACCAGGAAAACTTCGATCCAGATAAACAGCAGGAGAAGGAAGCAGATCAGGATGTCAAAACTTCTTTTCATCCGTTTGTTGCTTGTGCTGTTCACTGCATTGATGTCGATCTGGTAAAAATCCCCAGCGGTATGGATGTTCCGTGATCCGATTATGCTCATGCTTTCAGGGGGGGCAATCCTTATTTCAGCGTTGGTATCTGCCAGTTCCAGCATTGCGCTGATGATGTCGTTGGCGCTGATATCGTCAGAACAAAAAATCACCTCATCGATGCGGTTCACCCTGACGATTTCTCCAATGCTGGAAAGGTTGCCCAGGTAGTTTTCATCACTATCGGTATCAGCAGCAGTAATGAATCCGGCGATTACCGGCCTGACCGGGTAAAGGGCAAGTAATTCCTTTACCTTCATTACAGATGGAAGGTGACCAGCAATGGCCACTCTCCTGGATCTTTTGTTTTCCAGCCGGAATTCTTCACCAGCAAGGCGACTGATAAGCGTTCTGGCTACCGGCAGGATAAAAAAAGCCCACAGAGAGCCGATCAACACCATCCCTCTTGAAAATCTGAGATTTTCGGGGATCAGGGAGTAAGTCAGGAGGAGGGCAATTGTCCCCCAAAGTATTCCCCTGAGTGTCCGGAAAAGGGAGACGGGAATTTTATACCCTCCGGAAAATCCAATTCCGGTTACCCAGAAGAGGATATAGATGGGTACCACCAGGCGGAGATAGAAATCAGGGTAATATCCCGGTTCAAAACGTGCTTTTTCCCAGAAAGGTAATATTATGGCAATGCCGGTGAAGATCAGCAACCCATCAGTGAAAGGGAGGAATACTTTTTTAAGAAATCGTCCCAGAAGGGCAATCAACGCTTTGAACCAGATGGCCAACCGGATAAACAGGGAGAGGATACGGGCATTCCCGGAGGAAAAATGCTTGGAAGCAAAGATGAGCATGGCCTGGTAAAACACCTTAACGTAATTAAGGCTGTTTTTTTTGGTGCTTTCTCCCTTGTAGTGGATTATCGTGGTTTCCGGGAAGTAATAATTTTTGAACCCCTGT
>DAIDJX010000137.1 GCA_027451165.1 Prolixibacteraceae bacterium
ATATTTCGTGATATGCCTCTGCTCGATTTTTTATCCATCCCTGCTGAACTCTCCGGAATTGTTATGGCCATCAGGTCGGGGGAAAGGATCTCCGAAGAAAATGCCCTTACCCTTTACCACAGCAATCATTTGTCGCTGTTGGGGCTTCTCGCGGTAGCAGCAAAGCGGAGGCAAAGCGGAGATTATGTCTACTTCAACCGCAATTTCCACATTGAACCCACCAACATTTGTGTCAACCATTGCCGCTTTTGTTCATACCGCCGGAATCCCGGTTCCAAAGATGCCTGGGAATGCAGCATTGACGAAATGGTGGAGACGGTCAGGCAACACACTGGGAGTTCCTGTACGGAAGTGCACATGGTGGGAGGCGTTCATCCCGACCGGAACATCTGGTTTTACCGTGATTTGCTGGTGGCAGTTAAAAAGGAGGCCCCGCACCTGCACATCAAGGCTTTTACTGCCGTGGAAATTGACCAGATGTGTAAAATGGCCGGAGTGTCCTTTGAGGAAGGTCTTTCCATCCTCAGGGAGGCAGGGTTGGATTCCATGCCCGGGGGAGGAGCGGAAATTTTTGATGAAACCCTCCGGAAAGAGATCTGTCCCGACAAAACCAGCTCTGAAGACTGGCTCAAAATTCACGAATCGGCTCACCGTTCCGGAATCCCAACGAATGCTACCATGTTGTACGGACTGAAGGAAAGCTACGAACACCGGATTGACCATTTGAGCCGCCTGAGAAAACTCCAGGACAACACCGGTGGCTTTAATGCCTTTATTCCCTTGAAATTCAGAAAAGAGAATAACCTCTATTCCTCCCGTAAGGAAACTTCCGTCGTGGAAGATCTGAAGAATTTTGCAGTCTGCCGCCTTTTTCTGGACAATATTCCTCACCTCAAAGGATACTGGCCAATGATTGGCAAGCAGGTGGCCCGATTGTCGCTGCACTTTGGCGTTGATGATCTTGATGGTACCATCGACGATTCCACCCGAATCTACAGCATGGCCGGCGCCGAAGAACAAAATCCGTCCGCTTCCCTGGAAGAATTGGCCGGGATGATACGCTCGTCAGGCTTTGTGCCGGCTGAAAGGAACACCCTTTACGACATTCTGCGGACCTTTTAATTTTGACCCATTTGCCAGGCCTGAGGGTGTCACCTGTGCACAATTCCATTATTTTTGTCTTCTGAAAATATATAGGCCATGAGTCTGAAACAATTTCTTACCAGCAAAACATTTGTAAAGCATTTGCTCTTATCATTTGCGCTGACACTTCTGCTGATCTTTTTTATTTTGCTGGTTCTCCGCATTTATACCCGGCATGGACAAGCTTTCCCCGTGCCCGACGTTTCCGGGATGACGGAAGAAAAGTTTGCTGAAATCCTGGATGATGCCCACCTGAAATTCAGGGTAATTGATTCGACCTATAATCCGGATCTGATTCCCGGAGCCGTGGTTGATCAGATTCCGGATGCCGGCCACAAGGTCAAAAAGGGTCGCGTTGTGTATCTGACCATTAATACCAAAGCGCCGGAAGAGGTTTCCTTACCCAAGCTGACAGATATCAGTTACCGTCAGGCCGTTGCCCAGTTGGAATCGGCAGGATTACTGCCCGGTAAAATTATTTATGAACCTTCTGAATACCAGAATCTGGTGCTGAAAGCCAAACTGAATGGACAGAATGTATCTGAAGGGCAGAAGGTGCCCAAGGGTACTATCATCGACCTGGTGCTGGGCTCCGGAGAAAACAGCGGCACCTCCATTTTGCCTGACTTGCGGGGAATGCCGCTGAGTGAGGCCACCATCATCCTCACCAACAACTCACTGACCATCGGTTCGGTCTTTTACGACGAAACAGTGGTTACTCCTGAAGATTCAGCAGCAGCAGTGGTGTACCGGCAACACCCCAGTCCTGATTTCACCTTCCAGGCAGCCACAGGAACCGGTGTAGATGTCTGGCTGACCATGGACAAATCCAAGGTAAACAAAGCCGGGGAGAATACCCGGCAGGAATCTGATTTTTTCTGATCCTATGGAAAACTTTCGGGAAGAATTTGATGAACCGGAAGAGGCTTCCCTCTATGAACATCACCGCTTAACGGCTGATCCCGGGCAATCGTTGATCCGGGTAGACCGTTTTCTGACCAACCAGTTGCCCCATGCTTCCCGAACCAGGATTCAGGCTGCTGCCGATGCAGGGTACATCCGGGTGAATGATCTGCCGGTAAAAGCCAGCTACAAGGTAAAACCTGGTGATGTGGTGGTGGTTATGTTGGACCGCCCCAAACAGGAATTCAAAATCATCCCGGAGGATATTCCGCTGAACATCATCTATGAAGATGATGAATTGCTGGTTATCAACAAGAAAGCAGGGCTTGTAGTCCACCCGGGGCATGGCAATTATGACGGTACGCTGGTCAATGCCCTGGCCCATTACCTCAACAACCTGCACCTTTTCAGTGAGGATGATCCGCGTCCGGGGCTGGTGCACCGCATCGACAAAGATACCTCCGGATTGATAGTGGTAGCCAAAACAGAACAAGCCAAACTAAACCTGGCATACCAGTTTTACCACAAGACCACCCACAGGAAATACATCGCTTTGGTTTGGGGAGACCTGAAGCAGGAAAAAGGCACCATCGAAGGAAATATCGGCCGAAGTTTGAACAACCGTCAGATTTTCACGGTTTATCCTGAGGGCGACCATGGGAAACATGCCGTAACCCATTACCGGGTCATTGAGAGGCTGGGTTATGTCAACCTGATCGAATGCCGGCTCGAGACTGGCAGGACCCACCAGATCAGGGTGCACATGAAATATATCGGGCATCCGCTGTTTAATGATGCGGTTTATGGTGGAAACCAGATTCTGAGGGGAACTACCTTTGCCAAATACCGGCAGTTTGTACAAAACTGCTTTGAAATTCTGCCCCGGCAGGCACTTCACGCCAAGACACTGGGATTTCTGCATCCCGTCTCTGGGAAAATGATGCTGTTCGATTCTGAATTGCCTGATGATATGACCCAGGCGATCGACAAATGGAGAAATTACATTTCCAACAGGGAAAATCAATAAAATAATAAATATGCTTAACCATAAACCCAATGTTGCCGTTATTTGCGGAGGCGATTCCTCCGAGTTCGTCATCTCCGTTAAAAGCGGACAAAATGTATATGAAGCCATTGATCGCGAACGATTTATCCCCTGGCTGGTACAAATGAAGGGGAAAGAATGGCTGGTGGTGGAAAACGGTTCAACCATCGGGTTTGCCAATAAATCCGATTTCTCCCTGCACATCGGGAATGACATTCATCCCGTGGATTTTGCCTATATCACCATTCACGGAACTCCTGGAGAAGATGGTATTCTTCAGGGCTATTTTGATTTGCTGAAAATCCCCTATTCCACCGGAAGTGTCTCTTCCTCAGCGCTCACCTTCAACAAATGGCACTGCAACAATTTCTTGCGGAATTTCGGGGTCAGGATGGCAAAGACCATCAAACTTGACAGAGGAGAACCTATTGATGTGGAAGCCATTACCGGCAAACTTGGATTACCGGTTTTCGTCAAACCCAATGCGGCCGGTTCCAGTTTCGGGGTCACCAAAGTCAAGAATGCTCCAGACCTGGAAACTGCTGTCCGCCATGCCTGGGAAGAGAGTTCAGAAGCGTTGATCGACCAGTATATTTCCGGGACAGAATTTACCTGCGGCGTGCTGAAAACAGGAAGCAAAAACCTGGTATTTCCGGTGACAGAAGTACTCCCCAAAAACGAATTTTTTGATTTTGAAGCCAAATATACGCCCGGAGTCACGGAGGAGATCACCCCTGCCAGGTTACCGGAAAAACTATTCATTGAATGTCAGTATCTTAGCTCCCGGATTTATGATTGGTGCGGTTGTTCCGGAATTGTCAGGATGGACTACATTCTTCACAATGGGAGGTTTTATTTTCTGGAAGTGAACACCACTCCCGGGATGACAGCCACCAGTTTTATTCCGCAACAAATCAGGGCGATGGATAAAACACTTTCTGAGATTTTAACATTGGTCATTGAAGAAAAGATAAATTAGACTGCAATGGCAAAGAAAGAATATCCCAAATCAGGGATGACCATTGATCAGATTAACGCCCAGTATGGCAAAGTGCCGCCTCAGGCCATTGAGGTGGAAGAAGCAGTATTGGGCGCGCTCATGCTGGAACGGGATGCTTACGTAACGGTAGCTGACATTGTGGATACCCTCAGCTTTTACAAGGACGAGCACCAGAAGATTTTCGAAGCGATCAAATCCCTGAGTCAGAAAGAGAAACCTGTCGACCTGCTGATGGTTACCCAGGAATTGAAAGACCGGAACCAGCTGGATGAAGTTGGCGGGCCAGCCCTGCTTACCCAACTGACCAGAAGGGTGGCATCAGCTGCTCATATTGAGTTCCATGCCCGCATTATTGCCCAAAAGCACATCCAGCGGGAACTGATCCGGATTTCCTCTGAAATTCAGGGACGAGCTTACGACGACACCATCGATGTGGACGATCTGCTCGATTTTTCAGAGTCGGCGCTTTTTAAAGTAGCCGAAAGCAATATCAAAAAAGAAACAGTTCCCATCCGTCCGGTCCTGTCAGAAGCGCTGCACATCATCGAAGAGGCGCGTCACCGGCAGGATGGCCTCCACGGCGTTCCTTCCGGATTCACTGCACTTGACAGGATGACCTTTGGCTGGCAGAATACCGACCTGATCATTATTGCCGCCCGTCCTTCCATGGGTAAAACTGCCTTTGTACTTACCATGGCCCGGAACATGGCGGTTGACCATAACCGCCCTGTAGCTGTATTCTCCCTTGAAATGTCAGGCCTTCAGCTGGTTAACCGGCTAATTGCTGCTGAAACCGAACTGGGATCCCAGAAGCTGAAAAGCGGGAGACTTGAAGAGTGGGAATGGGCTGTTCTCCACAATAAAATCGGGAGATTATCCAATTCCCCGCTCTTTATCGACGATACCCCGGCACTGTCTGTTTTTGAACTCCGCGCCAAATGCCGCCGCCTTAAAATGCAGCACGATATCCAGTGTGTGATTGTGGACTACCTGCAGCTGATGACCACCGGCATGGATAACCGCGGAAGCCGGGAACAGGAGGTGAGCAACATTTCCCGTTCCCTGAAGGCCATCGCCAAAGAACTTAATATTCCGATCATCGCCCTGTCGCAGCTGAACCGCTCTGTGGAATCGCGTGAGGGGAAAAGGCCCCAGCTGTCAGATCTCCGGGAATCAGGAGCCATCGAGCAGGATGCTGACATCGTGGTCTTTATCCATCGACCTGAATATTACGGGATTACGGAAGATGAAAACCAGAATCCCACCAAAGGGGTGGCGGAAATCATCATTGCCAAACACAGGAATGGAGCCACAGGCGATATTCACCTGTCTTTCCGCAGGGAACTGGCCAAATTCTCAGATATGGAAACCCATATCGGGAGCAGTTATGGCCTCGCCGGCCAGACTTTTGCCTCCAAAATGAATGAGGAAGAAGAACAGGAACGAGAACACTCCCTCAAAAAACGGGCAGCCCGCGATTACCGGGCAGAAGGACCCGACACCCCTTTCTAAAAAGTGGGAAATAGGAATGGTGGAAAACCGGTGAACCTGATTACCTGATAACTTGACAACAATGACAACAAAGACAACATACAAAAAACTACTCATCACCCCCCTGCTGCTGTTCCTGGTTATGCAGACAACTGCGGCCTGGCTGCTGATTCCCATGGACGAAGGGCAGAAAAACCACCTGAAAGCATATGGCATTGCGTACTGGACATTGACCAGGGATGTTGAGGTAAAGTGGTTGTTAAACTACAGGGGCGGATGCTTCCTGATGCCCCATCACCCGGACATTCAGGCGGAATGTGTCATCAGAGGCGTTTCTTTTGAAAATCTTTCCGACACCCGGGCCAATGGCCTGTTAAATGAAATTGCGCAGCCCGATGTCAACCAGGATGCCGTCAGCATGATGAAAGCACCCCGGATTGCGGTCTATTCGCCCCCCAACAAACAACCCTGGGACGATGCCGTAACACTGGTACTCACCTATGCGGAAATAAAATACGATGTCATTTATGATGAGGAAATTCTGAACGGCAAACTGGCCGATTACGACTGGCTGCACCTGCACCATGAGGATTTCACAGGGCAGTTCGGCAAATTCTGGCGAACCTACCAGCACATGCCCTGGTACCAGCAGGATGTAAGCATCAATCAGGAAATGACTAAAAAGCTGGGATTCCTGAAAGTATCGGAAATGAAATCGGCAGTTTCCAAAGCCATCCGGAATTATGTGATGAACGGCGGATTTCTGTTTGCCATGTGTGCCGCCACCGACACTTACGATATCGCTTTATCAGCGGAAGGTATTGACATCTGTGAATCCATGTTTGACGGTGACCCGGCAGACAAAGACATGAATGACAAACTGGATTTCAGCCGTACTTTTGCATTCCGCAATTTTCACCTGGTGACCAATCCCTATGAATACGAGTTCTCAGACATTGATGTCACCGATTCAAGGAATGTGTTGCGGGAAAATGACTATTTTTCCTTGTTTGAATTTTCTGCCAAATGGGACCCCATCCCAACCATGCTCTGCCAGGATCATACCAACATCATCAAAGGATTTATGGGGCAAACCACTGCTTTCCGGAAATCACTGGTCAAACCTGGTGTAGTGGTAATGGGTGAAAGTAACAATTTGGGAGAAGTAAGGTATATTCATGGCGAACTGGGCAAGGGATTCTGGACTTTTTACGGAGGCCACGACCCTGAAGATTACCAGCACCTGGTTGGCGATCCCGCTACCGATCTGAGCCTGCACCCCAACTCCCCCGGATACCGGCTCATCCTCAACAACGTACTCTTCCCGAGTGCCAAGAAGAAAAAACGGAAAACTTGAAATTGCTAAAACGTTTTGGCACACAGATGACACAGATGCGACAGATGGCCACGGATTTAAAATTTTAAAAATACAATCCGTGCAAATCCGTCAGATCTGCGTCATCCGTGTGCCATGTTTTTTTATTTTGTGGCGTTCTCCAGTCGCTTCAGAATGATGAAGATAAAAGCAGCCGACAGACTACAGCATACGATGAAGATCAGCCAGAGCTGCCAGAGATCCAGTTTGCCCCAGAAATTACTTCCGATGAACAGGAATTTATTCCCAACCGCAGTTGCCAGCAACCAGCCTCCCTGCATCAAACCCTGGAAACGGGCGGGAGCCACTTTGGAAACAAAGGATAATCCCATCGGGCTCAGGAACAATTCAGCAATGGTAAGTACCAGGTAACTGGATATCAGCCAGTAAGGCACCACCCTGGAAGTATCAGGAACCGGATTATATTTGGTGGCGCCGGATGCATCCACATATTGCAATTCATGCGGGGATACCAGACCAACAGATGCAATCAGAATAACCAGGAACCCGACCGCCGCAATGATCATCCCGAATCCGATCTTCTTCGGTGTGGAAGGCTCACTGTTCCGGCTTCTCAGCCAGGCAAACAATCCCATGACCGGGAAAGTAAGTGCAACAATAAAGAGTGGGTTAAACGACTGAAATACTTCCGGCGCAATCGGATTCATAGGGCTGTTCTGGCTGATGAAATACCAGGTTAAAGCTCCGAATACCAGCAGCATGGCTAACCCAATAATCCTTTGGCTGTTTTTCTTCATAAACAGCAGCACCAGACCGGCAACTGCTCCGATAAACGACAAAATAGACCAGAGGTTAAAGAATATATTGGTAAATGGTCCCACCTCCTTGACCGTATAGTCACGGGCAAAGAAAGTCAGGGTTAATCCGTTCTGATGGAACGACATCCAGAAAAAGATCACGACAAAAAAGACAAGAATAAGTGAGGTAATCCTTGGTCTTTCTTCTTTGGTGGAAATCTGGATCATAATGGCAATGAAACCGGCAAACAAACCAACCGCAGCGCCAAGGGCAGCTGCATCCTCCCTGACATTCCTCAGCAGCAGCCAGAAAATCACCGAGGTGGTAATCATCAAACCACCGCCCAGCAGGAAACTGACCAGGTTGGTATTGGCTTTTGGGTTGGAAGTGTCTTCCACTTTTTTGATCTTTTCGACCGTTGGAAGATGCTTGTTGAAGAAAATATAGACCAGCATGGAAATCACCATAGCGCCGGCAGCAATTCCGAAGGCATAGTTGTACCCTTTGGCAAAGGCATCAATATATTTATCTGCAAATAATGCCAGGTCGGTAACCGCTGTTCCGGATACTTTATCCGCCAACTCCTGAAATTTGGATACATCCTGAAGGGTATTTCCTTTAAAAGCATGACACATGGCCGGAAGACTACCATCATGCAGAAAACCCTGGGTTTTAAGGAACCAGTTGCGTACCCCGGTGGCAGCAAACGGAGCAAAGAAGGCGCCTACGTTGATTCCCATGTAGAAAATCATGAAAGCCGAATCCCGCACCTTGGAATATTTTGGATTATCGTACAACTGGCCTACCACCGCCTGAAGATTT
>DAIDJX010000138.1 GCA_027451165.1 Prolixibacteraceae bacterium
TTAGCCGTCTTTATCAGTCTGAGTTTGCATGCGCAGGAAAGGTTAGTCAAAAATGCTCCGGGATCATCGCCGGAAGTTCAAACGGCTTCCGGAGCAGTTCGCGGAGTAAATGAAGGAGATGTAGACAGCTTCAAAGGTATTCCATACGCTGCCCCACCGGTGGGTAAATTCCGCTGGCGACCGCCGCAACCGGTGCAACCCTGGCAGGGAGTCCGTGATGCCAGTAAGTTTGGTGCAAGTTGCGCACAGGCAGGATGGGGCGCTGCTCCGGGATCTATTCAGGCCGGCTCATCGGAAGATTGTCTGTTTCTGAATATCTGGAGACCTGCCGGGGCCCGGCAGGGCGCAAAGCTCCCGGTGATGGTATGGATCCATGGGGGCGCCTTTGTGGGCGGCAATGGTAACACATCGGGAGACGGATTTGCCAAAAAAGGAGTTGTCCTGGTCAGCTTCAATTACCGTCTGGGGCGTCTTGGTCATTTTGCCTTCCCGGCTTTAAGCAAAGAGAATCCCGATGAACCCAAAGGCAGTTATGCCTTTATGGACCAAATCGCCGCACTCAGGTGGGTTCAGCAGAATATTGCTGCATTCGGAGGCGATCCGGAAAATGTAACCATTTTCGGTTTCTCAGCCGGTGGCGTTTCAATACATTCACTCCTGACCATCCCGGCTGCGAAAGGTCTTTTCCAAAAGGCAATCGGACATTCCAGCGGTGGCCGGGATGGTGTTTTGACCGGAAGGCCCATCGACAAAGAAAATGCAAGCGCCTATTACCCGGTTTCAGCAGAAACCATTGGTATTCATTTCGCAAAGAAACACGGGATTGAGGGTACAGACGCTGCTGCATTGGCCAAACTGCGTGCCCTGAAGGTGGAGGAGATTGTGGACGGTGGCCAGGAAAATGACGGACAAGGAGGTCCGCGCATCTATTCCGGACCGATACTCGACGGTAAATTTATCACGGAAACTTCTGAAAGTGCCTACAAGGCAGGCCGGCAGGCACGCTTACCAATTATGATCGGATGCAACAGCGCGGAAATAGGTGGTACTTTTGTTAACGCCAGCAGTTCAAAGGAAGAATTGTTTTCCCTGTTCGGTGAATGGAAGGATGTAGCAAAAGCGGCGTACGATCCTGATGGAAACAAGGAATTCGCTGAGGTTCAAACCCGGTTTAACACCGACAAGGTATGGGCAGAGCCTGCCCGCTTTACCGCAAGGTCATTTGCCGCCGTTGGTGAACCGTCCTGGGTTTTTCTTTTTTCTTATGTTCCTTCAGCCATGAAGGATCGGATGAAATACGGCCCCGGGCACGGTACCGATATTGCTTTTGTGTTCGATACCCCCGGGGCGGGAGGCTTCGGGCCGACGCCGCCCCCACCGACGCCAGAGGACAAAGAAGTTGCCAGGATAATGAACGCTTATTGGGTAAACTTCGCCAGAACCGGCAATCCCAATGGCAAGGGTTTACCGAAATGGCCTGTTTACAGCCGTAAAAAGAACCAAATTCTCGATGTCCAATCCGATGGTAAACCGGTTGGTAAAACCGATCCTGCGAAAGCAAGACTGGATGTGATTGAAAAGGCTGTAAAAATTGGAGATAAACTACAACCCAATGGAATTTAATTATGCTCTAAAAATGGTCAAAATAAAGTTCTTCAAAGCGTTGCTTGGATTGATTTGCGTATTACCAGCTGTAAATCTTTGGGCTCAGAATGCTGATCATCAGGATGGAGTAAAGTTTTTCACCGGAGCTGCAACAGTTACTACGAAAGGGCTTTCAACATTTCCAAACCTCACCCTGGGGAAACCAGCAGCCATTCTCGACCTTTCCATGGGCACCCATAAATTAAGATTCGAACCCGTCTTCAGGTTTGCGCTCGAAGGAAAACCGTGGTCATTTATTTTCTGGTGGCGTTACGAACTGGTCAACAATGAAAAATTTCAGTTTAAAATCGGAGCACACCCGGCGTACTCATTTAAAACAATAACTGTCTCTCAAAACGGAAATACCAAAGAAATTTTACGCGCACAACAATACTTTGCCGGCGAAGTGGCGCCCGTTTTTAAAGTCGGGAAAAACATCAGCCTGGGTCCTTATTACATCTATGCAAGAGGCCTTGAAAAAGATATTGTCAGGAACAGCAACTTCATTTCATTCAAAGCGAATTTTTCGAATATCAAGCTCACTGATCAATACTTCATGCGGTTAATGGCACAGGCTTACTACCTGAAACTGGATGCCCCGGATGGCTTCTATGTAAACTCAACGATCTCGCTTAACCGGCGGAACTTCCCTTTTTCTGTTTCATCTACGATCAATAAAACCATTCAATCTGATATTCCAGGAAATGATTTTCTCTGGAATGTCAACCTTACCTATTCTTTTGGAAGCATTAAATAGGATCATGAAAAGCAGGAATTCCATAAGACATAACGACAGATAAGTTATTCAGTAAAAGATTTTGCAGAGTATGTTAAAATTAATAATCAAAACACTTACCGGAGTAGTAATTGCTATAAGTTGCTTTTCCTTAAACTTAAATGCACAAAATACTTTGAATACAGGTAATGTGTTAAGCCTCAAAGAACAAAGCATTATTTCCATTTCTGCTTTAACGGCAAAAGGCGATTTGTTAAAATTGAAGACAGCGCTCCATGATGGCCTTGATCGGGGACTTACCATTAACCAAATCAAAGAGGCTATTGTTCACCTCTATGCCTACTGTGGATTTCCGAGAAGTATCAGGGGATTACAAACCTTTATGGAGGTGCTTGAAGAACGAAAAGCCAGGGGCATTTATGATAATCCGGGTACTGAGGCTTCCCCGGTTAACCAGGAGCCAAGCAAATACGAAAGGGGCAAAAAAATATTGGGAGAACTCACCAGGGCGCCTCAGAACGGGCCCCTGACCGGTTATGGCGCCTTTGCTCCTGCCATGGACCAATTCCTGAAAGAACATTTGTTTGCCGATATTTTCGAACGGGATGTCTTAACTTATGCGCAACGGGAATTGGTCACCATTTCTGTTATCAGTGCGATTGGAGGCGCTGATCCTATGCTCAGAAGTCATTTGGCTATTTCACAGAATTTAGGTTGGACCCCCGGACAGCTGAATGAAGCTTTGGACATTGTTAAATCTACTTTGGACAGGAGGGGAGATAAAATTAACAGCAGTAACTTTTCAGGAACTGCCTGGCTTCAAATGTTTGTCAACAACGACAGCCTGTTCAACGCCAACATTGGCAATGTAACTTTTGAACCCAAAGCCAGAACAAACTGGCATATACACCCGGGCGGACAAATTCTGCTGGTCACCGATGGTTCGGGTTATTACCAGGAAAAAGGCAAAGCTGCTCAACGGATTCAAAAAGGGGATGTAGTAAAAATAGCCCCTGGAATAGAACACTGGCATGGCGGATCGCCTGAAACCGGACTTACCCATATTGCCATAAGCCTGAATACGGATAAAGGGGGTGCAGTTTGGACAGGACCTGTTACGGATGAAGAATTCAACAGTATTGAAAAGTAAAAACCGGGTAAATACCTAAAAAACAAAAAAACATGAAAAGAGTACTGATTTTCAGCTATGCACTTTTAGTTTTCGTAGGCAGTGTTTCTGCCCAGGACTGGCCTCAATTTCTGGGACCGCAAAGGAACAGTACATCACCTCAAAAAGGGATTCTTCGTACCTGGCCGGAAACAGGACCTGAAGTGCTGTGGACTGTTCCGGTTGGAATCGGTTACGGCGGACCGGTGGTGAAAGAAGGCAAAGTCTACCTGCTCGACAGGGACGACAAAACCGGGGATATGATGCGATGTTTTAACCTCTCCGATGGCAAAGAGCTGTGGAACTTCAGTTACAGCGCTCCCGGATCGGTCATGTTTCCCGGTTCACGCAGCGTGCCCGCCATTGACGGGAACCGTGTTTATTCCTGCGGTCCGTACGGAGACCTTTACTGCATCGATATCAACACACACAAACCGCTCTGGAACAAGAATGTATGGACTGGTTTCGGAGGTGATCCGGGAAATGCCGATACAGGTAATACCGGTAGTGGACCCGGCGGATTCGCTCCCCGGGGGAATTTCCCGATCTGGGCCATTTCACAGTGCCCGCTGGTATACGGGGACCTGCTGGTGGTTGCTTCCATGGCTCCCGAGGCGGGTGTCGTTGCCTACAACAAACTCACCGGTGAAATCAAATGGAAAACGGCAAACCTTGGCAACGAGACTTACGTCAGTCCGACCATTGTAAAAATTGACGGAGCAGATCATATCGTGATGGTCACTTCATCCACCAATCCCATCGGTCGTCCTGATTCACCCAAAACTCCCGGAAATGTCACAGGGATAGACCCTGCTTCCGGGAAAATCCTCTGGCAGTTTTCCGGATGGGAATGTCACATCTCCGTTGCCCCGGCTGTGGATGCAGGTAACAATAAAATTCTCATCGTAGGCGGATATGAACATGGAGCGTTGATGATACAAGTCGAAAAAAAGGCGGATGGAAGTTACGGCACAAAGGAATTGTTTAAAACCGTTGAATTTGGAGAGCAGACCAAACCTCCTATTTTACATAACGGTTATTTCTATGGCCAATACGGGACCAACAACCGGCGCGACGGTCTCACCTGCATGGATATGAACGGACAAATCATGTGGAAAACCAAACGTGAACCTGATTTCAACAAAGGCAGTATGATCCTGGCTGACGGTCTGATCCTGGCCACAGACGGTGCCAAAAAGCTCTTTTTAATCCAACCTGATCCGGCAGGTTTCAAACCACTTGCTACGGCAGAACTGCTCACTGCGCCCCCGGCAGGGGAAGGAATGGCTGCCAGGTTCGGAACACAGAACTGGGCGCCTCTGGCACTTGCTGACGGCAAACTTCTCATTAGAGATCAAAGCCGGTTGTTGTGCGTGAAAGTGGCAGAATAGAAAAGTATTTTTTTATTTATGGCAAATAAAAGTAAATTTATTTTTACCTTTATTCAGCTTTTTAGTTCTATATGATGAAAACCAGTGAAATGATCAGGCTGATTGAGGACGATGGCTGGAAGTTGGTACGGCAGGCCGGAAGTCATCGGATATACCGTCACCCGATCAAACCCGGGACAGTTATTGTCCCTTCACATGGTTCAAAAGAACTTCAGAAAGGTACAGAAATGTCGATCAGGAAACAAGCCGGCATTTAAAATTGGTGGATTTTAAAAAGGATAAAAATGGGAAAATTGGTTGTAATAATTGAAAAGACCGGTACAGGGTATTCAGCTTATGTTCCGGATATTCCCGGAATTGCAACTGCGGCAGAAACTTTTGATGAACTGAGAGAAAACGTTAAGGAATTGCTGGATGTATATGTTGAAACTGCTGTTGAATATGGTGATCCAGATCCTGATATTCAGAAAGGCGAATATGCGATCGAATATAAATTCGATATCCAGGCATTTATGCAATGGATGTCAAGGGTTATGTCACAACGTGGTCTTTCAGAAATAGCAGATATGAATGAAAGCCTGATTTCTCAATATGCGTCAGGAATTAAAAGTCCGGGACCAAAGCAACTTCAGCGTATCCAGAAAGCCATTCACCGTTTTGCTGATGACCTGCACGCAATTTCTTTTTAATAATCTCAAGAAAAAGACTTTAAATCAATAATACTAAAACAAAAACAGGGAGGG
This sequence comes from Prolixibacteraceae bacterium, assembly GCA_027451165.1. GTDB lineage: Bacteria > Bacteroidota > Bacteroidia > Bacteroidales > Prolixibacteraceae > UBA1413. Next base: position 5,683 of record DAIDJX010000138.1, read on the forward strand.
AAGCGAAATGAGTTTGAGATTATTAATGAAACTATATAGCGTAAATGTAAAAAGAATCGGGTGAAATGAAAGAATAGACCATCAACCTGGAATCCATCGGGCATCATCTTGTATACTACATTTGAGGACTTATGTTTATAAATAGTCTGTAAGAGTAGCTCCTCGTAAACAGCAGAATTTTATTTTTTGGGGAGTGATGCCAGATTTCCCGGGACATATTCCTGCCAACAATAACTAAAACCATATACTATGCCTGTCTGTAAGAATTGCGGAAAAGAAAACCTTCAGGAAGCCCGCTTTTGCAGCAACTGCGGAACCGTACTGACCATTGAACCCAAAACCTGTGCCCATTGCGGGAAAATCCTGGAAGAATATGAGAAATTTTGTTCAGCCTGCGGAAAACAGGTGAACATAGAAAAGCCTGTACATGAACCTACTCCGCCGCCACCGGTTCCAACACCGGCCAAAAAGAAAAAGAAAGGCTGTCTGGGTTGTTTCTTCAAGGGAATTCTTATCCTGATTCTTATCCTGGTGGGTGCCATTGCTGTCATTTATTTCACCACCGACTGGATTGATCAGTTCATGAAAGAATGGGATAAAATAAAAATTGAAAACACGGGATCCGGGAGTTCTTCCGGCACTCTCTCGCCGGAAACAAAAACCCCGGCCTCCTCTGCAACGGAAGCTCCTTCCGGAATAAGCAAAACAGATAGCAAAAATATTCAGGCCATTGCCGGAGCCGTGGAGGAGGTGTTTGCGAAATCGGATACTGTAGCGCTGAAAAGCATACTTACTGAAGCAAGTGTTGAAAAATACAGGGGTGTCTACGCAGAAATCCTTCCTTATATGCAGGATTATGCCAAAGCTTTTAAATCAAGGAAATTGATTTGGTCGAATGCTTTTTATGCCGTTTATTCCTTCCGGGATGACCAGGGGACTTCCTTCTCTGCTGAATTTGCTTTGAACAAAGATGGTAACTGGAAACTGGTTAGATTTTAAGGAGAATGTTGTATGAAAAAGATGATCTTAAATATAGGCGGGTTCCTCGTGATTGCAGCAGCCGGATTGTTATTCCTGGGCTATGGAAATACAAAAAATCACCCGACCATCAACGGATTCATGGTGGAATCGTTTCTGAACAAAAACAACAAAGGGAACTTTTCCATGACCAAATTCAAAAACTACCAGTTCGATTTCAGGAAACCTTTACTGAAAGGCGATTATATCACGGTTTCAGGTTTGTTTAACCCCTCTGAAATCGACAATTTTGCCGGTGATCAGCTGAGCAATGCGGAACTGGTGGGTTTAAATCCGACTTACACGGAAGAATCCCGTGAAGTTTCCCCGGAAGAATGGATCAAACACGGGGGATTTTCAGCTGATGTACCGGAGGTTCCGGCCAGTTTACGTCATTTTTACGATCCCACCCGGAGGGAAGGGGAGCGATACCTCACCGATAAGGTAAATTCGAAGGTAATGTCCTGGTTCCAATCCAATTTCAAAAATCCCAAAACCGACGGCGTGGATTGGGCCCTTGGAACACAGGGTAATTTCGGTGTGCTGGAACACAATTATACCTGGGATCATGGCAAAAAGTACATGAAAGCTGCCCTCGAGGAGACAAATCCGGATAAGAGGAAGAATTTCATGGCCAAAGCATGGCGCTCCCTGGGTGAAACCCTGCACATGATCGCCGACAACGGCTGTCCGGTGCACGTCAGAAACGACGGCCATCCTTCCATTCCCATCCCCCTGCTCTCTTACTTCGGAAACCCGGACCCCTACGAAGAACTGATGGATGAATGGCAGAAAAAAAGTGACAATGCTCTGGATGCCTTCAAATCCGGTCCTGCCCCGAAAGAGGAAACGGAAATTTTCAGGAAAGCCAAAACCGTTAAGGATATTGCACACACGCTTGCGCTCTTTACCAATAAGAATTTCTTCACTAACGAAACCATTTCCGGAACCGACTGGAAAGGGAACAGGGTAAAACAGGTGACTCACCCGGAATATGAGTACGCTTCACCCAAATTAAGCGGAGACATTTATGAAAAAAACTATTACCGCACAGAAGTTGCCGGGACTGAAGTTCTGCAGTGTACCGACACCTGGTTCTTTTCCAAATATCCTGTGTCGAAAACTTATGCTTATGTGGATGAGGAATGTGTGAAATCCCAGGCCAGAGTGCTCATCCCATCCATCACGGAAGCAGGGGTGAATGTCATTAAGCTTTTTATTCCTGAACTGGAAGTGAAAATAACTTCACTCGATGAAGAAGGGAACATCACCGGGCAAATCAACCACAAAACAGATGCTGAATACAAAGACCCGATCAGTTATAACGGACCGGTGAGTATCCTTACGGCATCCTACACCGAACTGGCCAAAATGACCGCAACCGACGGCAAGTTTTCCGGAAAGATCAATGGTGGGGAAGGTCAGACACTGTTTGCCGAAATTGAATGTGGAGGGATAAGGGTAAAATCTGATTCCCGGATAATGGGCCAAAAAGCAGTGAAACAGGCAGGTCCCAGGACGGATGTAATGAAGTTGTCTGTCGTCATCTATGTGTATGCCAGCTATTCCAATGGATATCAGGACGAAAAACAAACCTTTAACAACAACACTTACCAAAGTTATGAAGCCCGGGGAGACTGGGATGAGTTTACCCTTCCAAGGGGAAATTCCTTTAAGGGAATAAGGCAGGACGGAGATCCGTTAAGCACCATTGAAGGGCAGATGAATGATAATGAAATCATTTGGCTGAAGATTAAATACCATAAAGCCTGGGGAAGCGGTGCCAATAAGATCCGCGAAGAATGGTGGGAAGCAGAGCTGGAGCACATTCCGTTA
>DAIDJX010000139.1 GCA_027451165.1 Prolixibacteraceae bacterium
GATTGAATCCCGGGCCTTTGCCTTCCCTGAAAAGCGGTGTCATGCTGTAGTTGGCAAAGAGGCAGATTTCTCCCAGCCCTAACCTGCCTGTCAGTTCATATTTCAGGGGGTTGACATTAAAATTTCCCCGGTCTTTTTCTTTTGCGCCTTCATATTTTACTTTGGTATGTGCGCCGATGTTGATTCCTCCGATAACCCCCCCGGCTATGGTCAGCCGCTGATGATTCAGTTTCAGGGGAGTAGCAATTTCCAGGATCAAAGGAACCGTCAGGTAGGAAATATTCAGTTTTGATTTTTTGATATCCTGCTCGGGATATACCGGTACCAAAAACTTTTTCACGGGATCTTTAGCCAGGGTCATGGGTTGATCGAAACGGTAATCCACAAAACTGAATCCCAGGCCTGAAAGAAGGCCGATGGTTTTTCGTTCATTGCTGAAGGCAAATTCAGCTATGTTCATGTTGAAAGTCAGGGACTTACCCTGGTTCAGGTCGAAGAATTCACCGTAGGGTGTTTCACTGTAAGGGGAATAATCCACATCGCTGACCACGTTGACCCCCATTTCCAAACCTGCCCAATGCCCATTGAAAATCCGGTCTTTCCATCTTTTTTCGCGTGGTTCTCTGGAGGTGGTAATCTCCGTACCCCGGTCACTGTCAATGACATCAAAGGTCCGGTTTCCGATCCTGATGCTTACCGTATCTCCCTGGTGATTGGCCACCACTTCAATTCCGCTGTTACTGCCCACCTTTACTTTGGTGGCAACAGAATCTTCCTCAACGGTGACGATGTTTTTTTCTTTCAACCCAATTTTGGTTGTATCCTGTTGTGCCTGAAGCGATAAGGCTCCTGCCACGATCAAAACTAATAAGGTAAATGTTTTCATGTTTTCTGTTTTATTTGTCCGTTCGACGGATAAGCCAGTGGAAAAGTTACATGGAAATCTGAAATTCGGCTATTTTTCATTAACGGGGATGGAAAAACCCACCAGGCGGGTATCCAGGTTCAGCGCGATAATATCTCCGGATTCACTGGTGGAGTAATTGAACTTACCTTTGGAAAGGCCTGAAGCTACGGTGAGTCCCCAACGGACCACCTTACCCATGTTCAAACCGGACAATCCCATTTTTTGGGCCAGTTTATCGGTCAGGTACTGCTCTCCGGGTTCATTCTCAGCCAGCAATTCCAGTGCTGCAGTTGCAAACATTAACGATGGATCCCCGGTTTTTAACAGATAAGGGTCGATTTTTGCTTCTGCTGGTAGGAGGGATGGCAATTCATTTCTCGCGATGGCCAATAAGGGTTGTTCTTCCTGAACCAGACCGGATTCCTTCTTTTTTTCCAATGCAATTACCTGAACATTGTAGTTTACGCGTCTGGCCGGGAGGCCGGTTGATGCTACAGGTGTCCCTGCTACCGGCATCTCCTCCGTTTTAGTTTCTGTATCTTTCTTATTTATCGATGAAAATACCTGAGGTTCTGCCGTTTGAAGCGGAGGAGGGCTGTTTCTTTCCATGATGACCGGCAGGATCAGTGCCAATAGAAGAAGGGCTGCAATTTTCAGCAAAATGGACGGGCTGATGTTGAGGTGCCGTACTGAATGGTACAATCGCTGTTTGTTTTGATAAACAATTTTAGTATCCGGAATGAGCTTCGTTTGCCGGAAAAGCTCCATTTCCAGCGATTTCTGAGGATGCACCAGGAGGTATTTTTCGAATGCTGTACTGGTGTCAGCAGGGAGATCGCCTTCAAGCATCCCAACGGCTGTGGAATCAAAAAGTTCCTGATGGTCAAAGGGTTGTTTATACAATTTATTCCGGTGGGGAAAAACCACATCCGGTGGGGAAAGCGGAACAGGATCGAAAAATTCCAATTCTTCGGCCAGATCAGGATTTTCCTCCAGAAAAGAGCGGAAATCATCGATCCCGGATGTATCCAGATTACCTTCCAGGTAATCCAGAAACCAGATTTCATATTGATCACGATTGATTTTCATCTCCTTTATACTAAAACATCTGTTGCACCAATGTAATTTTTCAGAAAAATCCGGGCCCGGTAGATGTAAACTTTTACCTGTGATTCATTCAATCCTGTAATTTCCCCGATTTCCTGATAGGAATATCCTTCATAATCCCGCAGGGTAATTACCGCCTTTTGTATTTCCGGCAGGCGGTTCACAGCTTCCTGCAAGCGTTCCCCCAAATCGGAATACTGTTCTGATGTACCAACCATTGATACAGGGAGTTCACCGGTCAGACTGACTTTCTTTTCTTTCCGGAGACGGTCGATCATGGTATGGTAGGCAGTAGTGAAAAGATAGGCCTTTACTTTTTCCCCGTTTACCTGATCCAGGTTCTTCCAGAGTTTTTCATAACAATCCTGAACAATATCTTCCGCAAAATGGTGGTCTTTCACATTTTTGGCCACAAAACGGAAAATAGGGTCAGCAAACAGATCCACAGATTGGTTATACTCTTTTAAAGTCATGTAGTTTCCGAAACTTCATCGGTCATAAGACGGATATGAACCAGAATTGTTACAGGCTGAATAAAATTATAAACTATTTTTGCAGCGATTCAGAAAGGAAGGAATTGTATTATGAGTGAAAAGAAATCCAAAAAAACGGTAGTCAGCGGTATCCGGCCCACGGGGAACCTGCATCTGGGTAATTATTTCGGGGCCGTACGCAGTTTTGTGAAAATGCAGCAGGATTATCACTGTTATTTTTTTATTGCCGATATCCATTCGTTGACCACCCATCCAACGCCTGTTAATCTTCAGGCGGGAGTAAAGCAGGTGCTGGCGGAGTATCTGGCCTGCGGAATTGATCCCACCCTGGCAACCATTTTCATTCAGAGTGATGTTCCGGAAGTGGTTGAGCTGTATACTTTTCTGAATATGAACGCTTATCTTGGAGAACTGGAGCGGACCACTTCCTTCAAGGACAAAGCCAGGCAAAATCCGGACAATGTAAATGCCGGTTTGCTGACTTATCCGGTGCTGATGGCGGCAGATATCATCATTCACAAAGCCAATTTTGTGCCTGTCGGGAAAGACCAGGAGCAAAACCTGGAGATGGCCCGGAAATTTGCCACGCGTTTCAACCACATGTACAACCACCGGTTGTTTCCCTTGCCGAAGCCTTTTACTTTCGACGGAAAAGACATGGTCAAGGTCCCGGGGCTGGATGGATCCGGGAAAATGGGCAAATCGGAAGGAAATGGCATTTACCTGGTGGAAGATCCGGCCGACATCCGGAAAAAAGTGATGAGAGCGGTCACCGACAGCGGACCGGTGGAAATGAACCAGCTTAAACCGGAACCCATACAGAACCTCTTCACCCTGATGAAGATTGTTTCCAGTCCGGAAACCGTGGAATTTTTCGAGGATAAATACAACACCTGCCAGATTCGATACGGCGATATGAAAGAGCAACTGGCAGAAGACATTATTGCCTTTACCACTCCAATCCGCACGCGGATTCTGGACATCAGAAATGATGAAGCTTATCTGGCGAAAGTTGCCCGGGAGGGGGCAGAAAAAGCAAGAGCTTCTGCTTCAGCTACTTTGGCAGAAGTTAAGAAGCTCATCGGTTTAAAATGTCTGTTCTGAAACAGGGCACTGGATTATTTCAGCACGCTGATTTTTAATTTTACATCCTGTACCGGCCTGTCGAACTGATCTGTTTTTACAGCGGCTATTTTATCAAGGACTTCCAGGCCTTCGAGCACTTCGCCAAAAACGGTGTAATTCCCGTCCAGCATCGGATACCCACCCAGTGTCATATAAGTTTGCCGCTGTTCTTGCGTGTAGGTGAATTTCGGGGTAGCATTATAAAGGCTGTCAGCTTTTACCTGCAATTCCGTAACTTTTTGATTGAAAGCCGCTTCATTATTTTCCTGCCGGTATTTGTTCAATTCTTCCTGGAAGGGAGAAAATACAGTGCGGAGAATGCCCTGTCGCATGTTGCCGTTGATGCGCATTTCGATGGTATCCAGTTCTCCGGAACGCCAGGTTTTACCCTGAACAATATAAAACTGGGAACCACTGGAGGCTTTCAGGGGATTTGTATTATCTCCCTGCCTTGCAGCGGCAAGAGCTCCTTTTTTATGGTATAAACCAGGAACAAACTCGGCGGGTACCGTATAATCAGGGCCTCCCCTGCCCAGTTGGATGCCGGGGGCAGCGCCTTTGGAATCGGGATCTCCGGTCTGGATCATGAAATGATTGATGACCCGGTGGAACAAAACACCATCATAATACCCCTCTCCGGCCAATTTCAGAAAATTATCCCGGTGAAGCGGAGTTTCGTTGTAGAGTTTTACTTTTATGTCTCCCAGATCAGTAGAAATGACCACAACAGGGCCTACGCCTTTCTGAACAGGCTGGCTGCAGGAGATCCCTCCCAGCAGGGAAAAGGAAAGCAGGATGATGAGTATTTTTTCCATTTTCTTTAACTTTACCCGCAAAGATAGTAAAGTAATCCAATGGAATACCTCTCTGTTGATGATGATATTCATCTCGAAAAACTCAGAAAAGCCCATGCTGATGAGGTTTTTCGCATCATAGACCGTGACCGTGCCTATCTGCGGAAATGGTTGCCCTTTGTGGATCAGACCAGGCAGGTTAAAGACACACAGGCTTTTATTGACTCCCTCTGTTCTGTGGTTAACAGGGATAAAAATGCCATTTATCTGGTCTGGTATCGGGGAGAACCTGCCGGATTGGCCGGGTTCAAGGATATTGATCCTGTCAACCATAGAACGGAAATTGGTTATTGGTTGGCAGAACACCTTCAGGGCAAAGGGATCATAACCAGATCGGCGGGGAAATTATTGGATTTTGGCTTCCGCAATTTGAAAATGAACCGTATTCAGATCAAGGTTGCAGTCGGTAATCTGAAAAGCATCGCCATTCCCCACCGGTTGGGCATGGTATGCGAAGGGGTGGAACGGGCGGGAGAGTTTCATACCGACCGGTATCATGATCTGGAAGTTTTCAGCATGTTGAAATCAGAATGGGTGGAGAGATTGCTGAATCCCTGAACCCTCTGTAACCCGGTTTTCACCTGCACCCTCCCCAACTGATCTGTTAAGCTGATCTGTTAAAAGGATTAATTCTGATGTTCAGGATGATACAATGAATCAAAATTGTATATATTTGACCCGATAATTCATTTGTTCGATTACGGATTAGGTAAGCGTGACCGGAAGAAGAGAGTTAAAACATGGATAATAAAAGGGTTAAAAGGAATCTGTACCGTGTTCTCCGGAAAACAGGAGTCAGAAAAGAAGATATATCACTGGATGCCAGTTTTCAAACTGACCTTCATTTTGATACTACCGACTGGAAAATTTTCACCTATTACCTTGAGAACATTTTCAAGGTACATGTGGAAGATGAAAGTTTAAAAAAACTGCATTGCGTAAGTGACACGCTGAATCTGGTCCACTGATTACCCCGAATCAGGATTTTCCCCAGCTGAATTTGTAATTATTAAAACCGGCCAGGTTAAGGATCCGGGACACGACCGTTCCTAAAAGGTCGTCCATTGTCTGTGGATTACTGTAAAAGGAAGGGTTGGCCGGGCAAATAATTCCTCCGGCAAGCGTCACCCGTTTCATATTTTCTATATGGATGAGATTCAACGGGGTTTCCCGTGTGACCAGGATTAATTTTCTTCGTTCTTTCAGCATCACATCCGCACAACGGGTAATCAGGTCGTCGGAAGTGCCGGAAGCAATTCTGCCCAATGTGCCCATGGAACAGGGGCATATGATCATGGTGTCAAAATCGGATGAGCCGGAGGCAAAAGGCGCATAGAAATCCCTTATTCCAAATATTTTAAAAGGCTCCTTTTCGATAAAGGGAGTTCCTGTTTCTGCCAACCAGATATCCCGGGCATTATCCGAAAAAAGCAGAGCCACCTCCTCCGGCAAAGGCTGATAATTGGCCAGTTCATTCAGCAACAGTCTGGCATATAGGGCACCACTGGCCCCCGTGATGGCGACCACCACCTTTCTTTTTTTCATTTTCCCGTCATTTTTATTGATCCAACCGGTAATACAACGCAAAGGATATGACATTGTTGAATTGATTCTGCCTCCAGTACCACAGGTCGTTATCGGGTTTACCCCTTACCGGAAGGACAGAATAGGCCAGTCTCAGGTCAGATTTGATCCGGTCGGTGATTTCAAACCGGAATCCCACAAAAGGCTGAAGATCAAAATCGTTGAACGCCACCTGGTCTTCCGGCGGAAACTTACCGTCTTCATTGATCTCCACGGAGTTGATCAGGTAACCAAACGAAACGCCGCCTACAACAGAAACAACATCATTGGTGCGAAATCCGAAATACACAGGCAGATCTGCATAATTCAGCCGCATGATGTATTTGTCTGGAACCGGATTTTTGGGGTCTTGCCTGCTTCGGGAGCCTTTCTGGGAAAATTTGAGTTCCAAACCTGCAAAAACAGCAGGAGCCAGGTCGGTTTGCACATATCCGCCCGTCAAAATACCCGGCTTATGATATCCTTCATAGGCATCTCCGGCTACCTGCGTTCCGTTAAAGCCAGCCAGTATACCTCCCTCAAACCTTTGCGCCATTCCCCCAAACCCTAAAAATAAGACCGATACAACAAACAGTAACTTTTTCATTACAGTGGTATTTTTTCTTGATTTTTAAAAATACAAGTTAGTTCTGTTATTCCAATAAAAGCCGGAGCTTATTTTATAATTTTGCCCTATGATTGACCGGATAACCATTGAAAGGATATTAGACGCTTCGGAAATTGTGGAAGTAATTTCTGAATTTGTCAACCTGAAACGCCGGGGGGTTAATTACCTGGGGAATTGTCCTTTCCACAACGAAAAAACACCCTCTTTTACGGTTTCTCCTGCCCGCGGGATTTTTAAGTGTTTCGGCTGCGGGAAGGGAGGTAATGTGGTGAATTTCATCATGGAACATGAAAGCCTGAGTTATCCTGAGGCGTTGAAATTCCTGGCCCGGAAATATCAGATAGAGGTTAAGGAAAAGGAAGAAACCCCGGAAGAAAAGCAACAGAAGGATGATCATGAAAGCATGATGATCGTTTCAGGCTATGCACAGCGCTATTTTTCCCGGTATTTATGGGAGGAACCGGAAGGGCGCAGCGCTGCTCTGGGCTATTTGCACGAACGGGGCATCCGGGATGACATGATCAGGAAATTTGAACTTGGCTACGCTCCGGAGGGGAAGAGCATTTTTACAGATGCGGCACAGCGGGAAGGCTACCGGATGGAATACCTTGAAAAAACCGGGTTGACCATCCGGAAGGAGGATTGGATCCGGGACCGTTTTGCCGGAAGGATCATGTTTCCGATCCACCACATTGGCGGCAGGGTAGTGGGGTTTGGCGGCAGAATCATGAAAAGTGACCCCAATACGGCAAAATACCTCAATTCTCCGGAATCGGAAATTTACCACAAATCAAAGATCGTTTACGGTATTTTTCAGGCCAAACGGGAAATGGCCCGTGCCGACAAATGTTATCTGGTGGAAGGTTATACCGATGTTATTTCCATGCACCAGGCGGGTATTGAAAATGTAGTGGCCTCCTCCGGAACCTCCCTCACTGTTGACCAGATCAGGCTTATCCGTCGCTTTACCCCCAACATCACCATATTGTACGACGGGGATGAAGCCGGAATCAAGGCTTCCTTACGCGGAATTGACCTGGTGCTGGAAGAGGGAATGAATGTCAAGGTACTTTTGTTGCCTCCGGGGGAGGATCCCGATTCCTTTGCCCGGAAAAACAATTCATCTGCTTTTCTGACCTATATTTCTGAAAATGAGACCGATTTTATCCGTTTCAAAACCAGGCTGTTACTCAAATCTACCGAAAATGACCCGCTTGCCCGTGCCAGGTTAATTACCGATGTGATCAGGTCGGTGGCGGTTATCCCCGATTCTGTGACCCGGTCGGTCTACATCAGGGAATGCAGCCGGCTGATGAATGTGGAGGAAGCCGTGCTTTATTCGGAAGTGAGGAAAATCCTCCGTAAAAAATCGGAAAAGACGGGTGAAATACCTCTTCCGGAAACCCCCGTTATTTCCCGGCGTCAGGAGGTTGTTCCTGAAACAATTCCCGATGCCCTGACCACAGAAGAGCTCGAACTGATGAGGATGTTGATCCGTTATGGTAAACTTCCTTTATTTGAGCAGGATACGGAGCATCCTGAAAGCCCGGAAATCATTTCCGTAGGTCAGTTTATCCTTTCGCAGTTACTTGAAGATGAGATTGTCTCGGATAAACTGGTATTTAAAACAGTATTCAACGAAATGGCTGAACACCTGGATGATCCCGAATTTCAGCCGGAGAAATATTTTATTCACTATCCTGACCGCCAGATCTCTAGCCTGATCAGCGATCTGTTGGCAGAAAAGTGGGTGGAAAGCAAACGATGGAACAAAGCCGGTGCCTATACCGAAAAAGAGGCAGATGTGCTGGAATGGC
>DAIDJX010000140.1 GCA_027451165.1 Prolixibacteraceae bacterium
AAACATCAAACAAATTCATTCTTATTTCGGATTTCGGATTTGAGATTTCGGATTTGAGATTTCGGATTTACTCAAGATTCAAGATTATTAAAATGCTACCGGTTTCAACATCAGACCTGTTGTCTCTTCCAGGTCAAACATCAGGTTCATGTTTTGAACTGCCTGACCGGAAGCTCCTTTGAGGAGGTTATCCGAACAGGTGATAATAACCAGCCTGCTTCCATGTTTTTCCAGGTAAACTAATGCTTTGTTGGTATTCACCACTTGCTTCAGGTGAGGATTCCCGGAAGTTACCACAGTGAAGGGATGTCCCTGGTAATATGATTCATACAGGGTATGTGCTTCCTGAAGACTTCCGTCAAAACGGGTATAGGCACTGACAAAAATCCCCCGCGTAAAATTTCCGCGGATGGGCACAAAGTTGAAATCGTAGTTAAATCCGGGCTGCAAATACCGGAGACTTTGCAGGATTTCACCTTCGTGCTGGTGTTCGAATATTTTATAGGCGCTGATATTACCTTCGCGCCAGCTGAAATGCGTTGTTTCGGAGGGCTGCTGGCCGGCACCTGTGGAACCGGTGATGGCATGAACATGTACGGCATCCTGCAGTAATCCTGAAGAAGCCAAAGGAAGAAGCGCCAGTTGTATGCCGGTGGCAAAGCAACCCGGGTTGGCTACATGGACTGCGTTTTTGATTTTATCCCTGAACAATTCAGGCAAACCGTAAATAAAATCATGGGTACCGTCCTGCATCCTGAAATCGGTACTCAGGTCGATCACTTTCACTCCGGAAGGAATCTGGACACTTCCAAGAAAGGCTGCTGATTTTCCATGGCCCTGACAAAGGAAGATCACCTCAGCAGCCGACAGTTCAGCCTCAGCAGTAAACTGTAATTCAGTTTCCCCGACCAGGTCACTGTGCACATGACAAACCGGCTGACCGGCATGGCTGGCGCTTTGGGCAAAGGTAATTTCAACCAAAGGGTGGCGAAGGAGAATGCGGATCAGCTCGCCTGCAGTATATCCTGCGGCACCGATAATGCCTGCCTTAATTTTATACATAGTTTATTTTATATCTGACAATGAGACGAGGCACGCCTCTTCATTACCTGACCCGGAGACGGAGCACGCCCCGTCTTTACGGTCATTTTTTATTAACAGAGTAATAGATTTTCAGGGCATTTCCCAGGATAGCAGTAAAGCCTTTTACTTCCTCTCCCGACCACCCTTTGGTCTCTTCCCCATAATGACCAAATCCTGAGTCCATCAGGTCATTTTCCGACTCAATACCCTGAAGTTCAAAGCGGTATGGAAGCAATCGCAGGAAGACCTTACCGTTCACATTTTCCTGTGTACTTTCCAGGAAGGTTTCCAGGTTGCGCATAACCGGGTCCAAATAAAGGGCTTCATGGAAAAACATACCATACCAGGTACTGATCTGTTCCTTCCAGTACAATTGCCATTTGGTCAGTGTATGTTTTTCCAGCAGGTGATGCGCTTTGATGATGATCAGCGGAGCAGCAGCCTCAAAGCCAACGCGCCCCTTGATGCCGATGATGGTATCCCCGACATGGATATCCCGCCCGATGGCATAGGGAGCAGCCAGCTTTTCCAACGCCTGGATGGCCGCCGGACCACTTTCAAAAATCTGGTCGTTAATACCGGTCAGTTCTCCTTTATTAAACTGCAGTGTGATGATTTGTTCCCCCTCAGCAGTCATTTGTTTCGGGAAAGCACTTTCAGGCAGGGATTTGGATGAAGTCAGGGTTTCCTTTCCGCCAATACTGGTTCCCCAGAGGCCCTGGTTGATGGAATACTGCATTTTGATGAAATCATCTTCCACTCCATGTTCCCGGAGATAGTTAATTTCCTCGTCGCGGCTGAGCGATAAGTCCCGGATGGGCGTAATAATTTTGATTTCAGGGGCCAACACCTGAAAGGTCAGGTCAAAGCGAACCTGATCATTCCCGGCGCCTGTACTGCCATGAGCAACATAAGCAGCGCCGATCTTTTTGGCATATTCAATGATGGCTATGGCCTGGAAAACCCTTTCAGAACTGACAGAAATCGGATAGGTATTGTTGCGGAGTACATTGCCATACACCATGTACCGGATGCATTTGTTGTAGTACTCATCCGTAACATCCAGGGTGACATGTTCGGTTGCGCCAAGCCGGTATGCCTTTTCTTCTATCCTGGCCAGTTCCTCTCCGGAAAATCCGCCGGTATTGGCAGTTGCCGTGTAGACATCAAAGCCTTTTTCTTTCAGGTATTTCACGCAGAAGGAGGTATCCAATCCCCCGCTGAAGGCCAGTACTAATTTCTTTTTCATTGTATTTCAGTAACTTATTGTTGTTTTTTTGTTTGCCGGATATTATGGTGGTATTTCTTCAACAGATCCAGTGCATTTTTGGGATTCAGTTTGCGCATATAATCCAGCAGGGAACGTTTTTTAATTTCGCTGCCGTTACCGTTTTTCTCGCTCTCCCATGCCGGATCGTACAACATTCCCGTGCACAGGCATTTGCTCCGGTTCATGCGGGTAAGGATGTCGTAATTCACACATCCTTCACATCCCTTCCAGAAGGCATCATCATTGGTGAGTTCAGAGTAAGTCACCGGCCGGTAGCCCAGAGAATGGTTGATTTTCATCACCGCCAAACCGGTAGTCAACCCGAATATTTTTGCATCCGGAAACCGGGTTCTGGACAAATCGAAGGCTTTTTTCTTGATTTCCTTGGCCAGCCCGATGCCCCTGTATTCCGGGCTGACAATCAATCCGGAATTGGCAACATACTGGTGATGCCCCCAGGACTCGATGTAACAAAATCCGGCAAAGTTGTCTCCTTCCAGGGCAATAATGGCTTTTCCTTCCATCATTTTCCCCGCGAGGTATTCGTAAGTCCGCCGGGCAATCCCGGTTCCACGCTGCCGTGCAGCATGATCGATGGTGTCATTGATGGTATCCACATACCCCAGGTGCTTTTCTCCTGCCACCTCAACCACGATATCTTTCAATTCTTTCATCTTTGTGTAAACTTCATATTTTATTCCTGAAAACGGGTATACTTTTACCCAAAACAGTTATTATTTGATCTTTTGTAACATTTTCTTTAAGAACAGCCATAATGGTATCGTCACCGGCAATGGTACCGAGCACTGCAGGGATCCCCGCCTGATCAATCGCCAGGGCAATCCGGCTTGCATATCCGGGCAATGTATTAATTACCAACATATTACCAGAAACATGCAACCCCAGGAATCCATCAGTGAGATGAGCCTTGGTGTTCACCTTACGTGCTGGGTTTTTCTCTTCGGGGGGCATGGCGTAGATGTATCCCCTGTTTCCCGCCGGTATCCTTACCACTCTCAACTCATGCAAATCGCGGGAAAGCGTAGCCTGGGTACATTCAAATCCTTCCCTACGGATAAGCCCCAATAAAGCATCCTGACTTGTAAGGTTACTTCCGGATATCAGCCTGACAATTACCTCCTGACGTCTCTTTTTGTTGTCATTTTGCATATTTATTCACATAATTGATGCAAATTTATACATTTATTTCCCGAAATACGTGGTCATTCCGAATTTTTTGTATTTTTGTGCGGTTTTAATAACAAAGTCAATCAAAGACAAATGGGTGATTCAATCATTCTCACCATAAACAAAGGCTTGAAATGCGTTTGTGCCTGTCAAAGGTCAAACGCATTTTTTTTATCATTTACATTGAAAATTCAGGTTTATGAACCCAACTAAAAAGGCAAAACTGATTTTGGAAGACGGTAGTGTATTCGGGGGTGTTTCTTTCGGTTATGAATGTTCCGTGGCTGGCGAAGTGGTTTTTTATACCGCCATGACGGGATATCCCGAAAGTCTGACGGATCCCTCCTATGCCGGGCAGATCCTGGTTTCCACTTATCCCATGATCGGGAATTATGGTATTCCCCCTGAAGAAATCAAGACCGGATTTTCCCGTTTCCTGGAATCGGAAAAAATCCAGGCTTCAGGATTGATTATTGCTGACTATTCAACGGAATACAGCCACTGGAACGGAGCAAAAAGTCTGGGTGACTGGCTCAAAGCCTACCAGGTACCGGGCCTCGCAGGGATAGATACGCGGGCTTTAACCAAGATTCTTCGAATGAAGGGTTCCATGCTGGGGAAAATTGAATTTGAAGAAGATCCCATTGATTTTTACGACCCCAACCTGGAAAATCTTGTTGCTTCGGTCAGCTGCAGCGAACGGCAGGAATACGGCTCTGGTGATTACAAGGTAATCCTGGTGGACTGTGGGGTTAAAAACAATATTATCAGGTGTTTGCTTAACCGGAATTGCACGGTGATCAGGGTACCCTGGGATTATGACTATAGCCATGAAGTATTCGATGGCATATTTCTGTCAAACGGTCCGGGTGACCCAGCCATGTGTGGCGCTACTGTTGAGAACATCCGCAAAATCCTTCCCCTGGGGAAACCCATCATGGGCATTTGCCTGGGAAATCAGTTGCTGGCCAGAGCTGCCGGCGCCGGCACCTACAAATTGAAATTCGGACACCGGAGCCATAACCAGCCTGTTCTCCTCAATGGGACAGACCGGTGTTTTATCACTTCCCAGAACCACGGTTATGCGGTTTCACCCGATACCCTTCCAGAGGAGTGGGAACCCCTGTTTGTCAATGTCAATGACAACACCAACGAGGGAATCCGTCATAAATCAATGCCCTATTTTTCGACCCAATTCCATCCGGAAGCTGCAAGTGGTCCGGTGGACACGGAGTTTCTTTTTGATCAGTTCACCAACAGTATGAAATAATTTCGGATTTCGGATTTTTGATTTCGGATTTACCGGTTACAGATTACCGATTACAGATTACCGGTTACAGATTACCGATTACCAACAACTATTAAAGAATAACAGAAGCATATAAAATGAACGGGAATAGTATAAAGAAAGTGATCGTCCTGGGATCCGGGGCCCTGAAGATCGGTGAAGCCGGAGAATTTGACTATAGTGGGTCACAAGCCTTAAAAGCGCTGAAAGAAGAAGGTATTGAAACCATTTTGATCAATCCCAACATTGCGACCATTCAGACATCAGAGGAGATCGCCGACAAAGTGTACTTTTTGCCGGTAACCCCCTGGTTCGTCGAGGAGGTGATCAAAAAGGAAAAGCCCGAGGGTATCATGCTCGCTTTCGGTGGTCAGACCGCCCTGAACTGTGGTGTGCAGCTTTTTAAGAGCGGTGTCTTTGAGCAATACAACCTCCGGGTGCTGGGAACTCCTGTACAGGCCATCATGGAAACGGAAGACCGCGACCTTTTCTCCAGGTTGCTTGCTGAGATTCAGGTTAAAACCCCTCAAAGCATTGCTGCAGTGAATATGGAAGAAGCCCTGAATGCAGCCACCAGGCTGGGATTTCCCCTCATCATCAGGGCCGCCTATACCCTCGGTGGACTTGGCAGCGGATTCTGCAGTAACATGGAGGAGCTCAAAACGCTTGCTGCCAAAGCCTTCACTTACAGCCCCCAAATTCTGGTGGAAGAATCCCTGAAGGGTTGGAAGGAGGTAGAATATGAAGTGATGCGCGACCGTTTCGACAATTGTATCACGGTTTGTAATATGGAGAACTTTGATCCACTGGGCATCCATACCGGAGAAAGTATTGTAGTGGCTCCCTCACAGACACTTACCAACTCAGAATATCATAAACTAAGGGCCATTGCGATCAAAATTATTCGCCGCGTCGGCGTGGTTGGCGAATGTAATGTGCAGTTTACTTTGGATCCTCACTCCGAAGACTACCGGGTAATTGAAGTAAATGCCCGATTGTCAAGATCTTCGGCCCTGGCTTCCAAAGCAACCGGCTATCCGCTGGCTTTTGTGGCGGCCAAACTGGGACTTGGTTACGGGCTCCATGAACTGAAAAATTCCGTGACACGGATGACTACTGCCTGTTTCGAACCGGCGCTGGACTACTGTGTGGTTAAAATTCCCCGCTGGGACCTGAACAAATTCATCGGAGTCTCCAAAACCATCGGAAGTTCCATGAAAAGCGTGGGTGAAATCATGGCCATAGGCAGAACTTTTGAAGAGGCCATCCAGAAAGGTATCCGGATGACTGGTACCGGGATGCACGGTTTTGTGGGCAACAGGGATGAAATCACCATTGAAGCCATAGAAGAAGAACTGGCCAATCCAACCGACCGGCGCATATTTGCCATCGCTGAAGCCTTTTACAAAGGTTATTCCGTGGAAGATATCCATGAACGCACACGTATTGACCGCTGGTTCCTCTACCGCCTGCAGAACATTTTCCGGATCCGGCAGATTTTGACCGGCTATTCTGCGATAGAAGAGTTACCGGGTGAACTGCTCTCAGAATGTAAAAAAGCAGGTTTTTCTGATTTTCAGATTGGCCGGCTGGTTTTAAGCAGTGCAGCCAGAGAAATGGAGGAGACCATGCTTAGGGTGCGTACCTACCGGAAATCGCTTGGGATAGTTCCGGTGGTCAAGCAGATTGACACCCTGGCAGGGGAGTATCCTGCAGTTACGAACTACCTTTACGTAACCTACCACGGAACGGAGGATGATGTGGAATTCAACCACGATGGAAAATCAGTCATTGTTTTGGGTTCCGGAGCTTATCGCATCGGCAGCAGTGTAGAATTTGACTGGTGTTCGGTCAACGCGGTGAAAACCATCCATGAGCAGCAATACCGGTCGGTTATGATCAACTACAACCCTGAAACTGTCAGTACCGATTATGATACCTGTGACAGGCTCTATTTTGATGAACTTTCCACGGAAAGGGTACTCGACATTGTTGACTTTGAACAGCCACTCGGCGTGGTGGTTTCGATGGGCGGTCAGATTCCCAACAACCTGGCCATGAAGCTCTACCGGCAGAAGGTGCCTGTCCTGGGAACATCCCCCCTCGATATTGACCGGGCAGAAGACCGCGATAAATTCTCCTCCCTGCTCGACAAATTAGGGGTTGATCAACCCCGTTGGGCCAAATTGTCTACGACCGATGACATCCACCGGTTCATTGACAAAGTGGGCTTCCCGGTACTCATCCGGCCCTCTTACGTACTTTCAGGCGCCGCCATGAATGTGGTTTCCAATGAGGATCAACTGGAGCATTTCCTCAAAATGGCTGCAGATGTTTCCAAAGAACATCCGGTGGTGGTCAGTGAATTCATTGAACAAGCCAAAGAGATTGAAATTGACGCGGTGGCCAGCAAAGGGGAGATCATCGCCTATGCCATTTCAGAACACGTGGAATTTGCCGGCGTTCATTCCGGAGATGCTACCATCGTTTTCCCACCCCAGAAACTTTATGTGGAAACCATTCGCCGCATCAAAAAAATATCCAGAGAGATTGCGGAATCCCTTCAAATCACCGGACCGTTCAATATGCAGTTTCTGGCCCGCGACAACGACATCAAGGTAATTGAATGTAACCTGAGGGCTTCCAGAAGTTTTCCTTTTGTTTCAAAAGTAATGAAGCTCAATCTGATTGACATCGCTACACGTGTCATGTTGGGCATTAATGTCGCCAAACCCGACAAATCGCTGTTTGAACTTGACTATGTGGGCGTAAAAGCGCCACAGTTCTCTTTTGCCCGCTTACTGAACGCCGATCCGGTACAGGGAGTCGATATGTCATCCACCGGAGAAGTGGGCTGCATCGGTGAAAATTTCTACGAAGCTATTCTGAAAGCCATGTTGTCGGTTGGTTATACCATTCCAAAAAAGAACATTCTGATCTCTTCCGGGCCATCGCGCTCCAAGATTGAATTGTTGCAAAGTGCCCGCATGTTGAGGGAAAGAGGCTATCAGTTGTTTGCCACCGAGGGAACACATAAGTTCCTGACTGAGAACGGGGTTGAAAACAGGCTGCTGCATTGGCCCGACGAGGAAGACCGTCATCCCAATACACTGGAGTATCTTAAATCCAGAAAGATTGACCTGGTGATCAACATTCCCAAAAACTTCACAAAAAGAGAACTTCGGAATGGTTATAACATCAGAAGAAGCGCGATTGACTTCAATATTCCGCTGATCACCAATGCAAGGGTTGCCAGCGCTTTTGTTTATGCCATCTGCAAATATCAGCCTGAAAACCTGCCGGTAAAAAGCTGGGCTGAATATTGAATTGGGCCAGTAACCGTTGCCCCAACAAATAGAAACATTTACCTATCTGAATAATATAGGAAAATGCTATATTTGGGTCGTATTTATATCATTATATATCCAATATTGAAATTAACAGTAAACACAGAAGGTTGTAGTACGGTAATTGCCCCGGAATGCCTGGGGTGTCGCGAGAATTGCTGCAAAACCTGCTTTGGCACAGAAACAGGGAAAATGTTCAAATCACTTTCCGACGAAGAATTCAAACTTTTAACCGATAATAA
>DAIDJX010000141.1 GCA_027451165.1 Prolixibacteraceae bacterium
AATAAACGAAACTTGAATAACCCATAAAAAAATAGGAAAAAAAGGAAAATCAATGACACTGCAGGCCAATGACATCAGTCAATCGGAACCTGAAACCTGACACCTGAAACCTGACACCTGAAACTTGAAACCTGAAACCTGAAACCTGAAACCTGAAACCTGGAATTATTACTGGTACACCCGGATGTAATCCACAACCATCCTTTGCGGAAACTGCGTTGTATTGTCAGGATTTCCCGGCCAGTTGCCACCGACAGCGACATTCATGATGAAAAAGTGGGGTTTGTCAAATGGATACTCACCTCCGGTTATCTCATCTTTCCGAAGGGAAAAGTAGGGAGAATTGTCCAGCAGTATGGTCAGTTTATCAGCGGTCCACAAAAGACTGAATACATGGAATTGCTCATAAAAATGGCCGGAAGAAAGCATGATATTACCACCCTTGTAAATATGGTTGTCCCATTTTGGTCCCCAGTGCAGGGTACCATACACTTTGCTGGTTTCATGCCCGAGATATTCCATAATGTCAATTTCACCACATGCAGGCCAGCCTGCCTGACTGATGTTGTTTCCCAGCATCCAGAGTGCCGGCCAGATCCCTTTTCCAGAGGGCAACTTTGCCCGGATATCTATACGCCCGTAAGTAAAAGTCTTTTTATCCTTTGAAATGATTCTGGCTGAAGTATAGGCATTGCTGCCCGACTGTTCCTTTCTGGCTTCAATAACCAGATACCCCCCGGAAAGGAAAGCGTTTTTTTCTGAAGTTGTGTAATTCTGCAGTTCATTGTTACCCCACCCTGTTCCTCCGGTTTCATGGATCCAGGCTGCCGGATTCAAAAACTTACCGTTGAATTCCTCATTCCAGACCAGGTTCATCCCGGAATAAGTTGCCGGTGCCACAAAACCTTTTCCATCCACGGGAAACCAGGTACCATCATTGAGGATGGTGCCCGGAGCTTTGCTCATTTCCCCGGTTTTTGCATTTTCCGGTGCTGTCAGCTCCACAAAAAACATAAGGTCATCCTGCCGCAAACTGTCCGGTAAAACAGTCACTTCAATTTCACCGGTGCTTTGACCGGCAGGAATTGTCAGGGTGCCAGAAGCGACTATAAAATCCTTTCCACCTTTGGCTGTCTCTTCGAGGGTTTGATACTTGACCTTGATCTCTTTTACAGGGACCGGGGTGACATCCACCGTAAACCGGAATATTGTATTCTGCTTCGAATCACGGTTCTGTATGACCCCCCGAAGGTTCAGAACCGGCACTCCGGGTTCAGCAGCAGGCTCACTGCAACCGTTGGAAGTAACAGCTATCAAAGAGATCAGCAGAACAAAGAGCGTTTTTTTCATTTTTCAGGATTTTCATGTAACAAAAAATCAGGTGAATGAACAAATAAAACAATTATTCACCACGAACAAAAATATTTATTTTTATACCGGTATAAAAAAGAAAAGGATCTTCCTTTAACCAGGATAATCCGAAATCTCAAATCCGAAATCTCAAATCCGAAATCCGAAATCAGTAAATGATGAAACAAATACTTAAATACACAGGCTACATTTTGTTGATAGCGGCGGCCGGTTACCTTCTCTGGCGTTTTTATTACATCATCGGATGGGTACTCATGGCTGCTGTTTTGTCATTCGTAGGCCAGCCACTCGTGAAATTCTTTGACCGGCTGCACATCCGCCGGTTCAGACTGCCACATTCGATGAGCGCCCTGCTGGCATTATTGGTAATCGTCATCATCTGTTTCGGATTGGTAGCCATCTTTATTCCGCTGATTATCAACCAGGCTGAAACCATAGCCAGAATTGATGTCAACGGGCTTGCCCTCCAACTGGAAGGCCCCTTGCATTGGCTGGACGAGAAACTACATCAATTCGGGGCGATTCCGGAGGGGCAGACCATGCAGGACTTCGTAGTAACCCGGGTAAAATCTGTGATTAATTTCCAGAGCATTGGTGGTGCGCTGGGCGGGTTTATTAGTGCAGCCGGTAACCTCTTTGTCGGCTTTTTTGCCATCCTCTTCATCGCTTTCTTTTTCCTGAAAGACGAGACCATGTTCCAGGAAGGGGTGAAACTGCTGGTGCCGGAAAAACACAACGACACCACTAACAAGGTACTGGAAGATTCCAAGAACCTCCTGATCCGTTATTTTATCGGTATTTTCCTTGAAGTGCTGGGGGTTATGTCGCTCATTACCATAGGACTATGGATTTTTGGTATTAAAAATGCCTTACTGATCGGTTTTTTCGGAGGGATTATGAACATCATTCCCTACCTCGGTCCATTTATCGGCACGATCATCGGCATCTCCCTTGGGATCACATCTACGCTTGCCTTTGGGAATTACGGAGAACTGTTTCCGGAAATCCTGAAAATGCTGGGAGTATTTCTGGCGGTCAATTTTATTGACAACAATATTCTGGTTCCGGTTATTTATTCCAGAAGTGTGAAATCGCACCCCCTGGAAATTTTCATTGTCATTATTATGGGCGGTGGAATAGCCGGTTTGCCGGGAATGCTGCTGGCAGTTCCGGTTTACACCATTCTCCGGGTTATCGCCAGGGAGTTTTTTCAGGAATTCCGGGTAATTAAAAAGCTAACGGAATCGATGAAAGAAGACGGGTAAACCGGAGCTGTTACGGAGAACAATATAAACACAAATGGGAACCATCAATACTGATCGTTCCCATTTTACTGCTGTTGCCTGATCTGGTCAACGCCGGTTTACCTTAAACAGGTTGTCTATCATCTGTTTATCGGAAATGCCTTTTATCACTTACCTGGTAACATATGGTTGATCAGAAATTCAAAAATTTTACAGAACAACCCCGACAGAAAGGCTAAGGCACTTGGTCCGGAAATCCTCAGGCTGACCTCCGATTTCTGAAAGTCCCATGTCATATTTCAAATCAAAACGGACTCGTTGGTTTTTTACAGCTGTCTGTAATCCAATTCCGAAGGTCAATCCCCAATCTGTATCCCTGGAATTTTTTGTAACAAATACAGTGGTTGATTCACCTGAGGCTGTGCTCTTTTCATTGTCTAACGCAAAAGCAACATAAGGACCGCCTGTAAAATAGAAAACAGATTTCCCGTTGCTGCTGATGGTTCCATCTCGGTATTGCAATTGAAGTGGAACCTGTAAGTAGTTGATTGAAAAATCTGTCTGTGTCGATACGCCCAACTGGGATGTTTCATTGCTCCTGCCTTTCTTCAGATAATTGATTTCAGGCTGAATAGCAAAGAATTTGCTGACTGGCACTGTTGCAAAGACACCCGACAAATGGGATAATATAATCTTATCATTATCAGCCAGGGCACCTTTCGCCGAAAATGTTGAAGCAGCCACCCCCTCTCTGATGCCGGCCATAACCTGGCCATGGGAAATGTTGGCGTGGAAGATTAAAGAGGTTAATCCGATGAAAATTAAACATTTTGTTTTCATGATCTAATTTGTTGAATTTTAAAATATTGAATAAAAATTAAACTTTCGTGGTACTTAATTAATGGTTGTTATAGTGTTTGACAGACCAACGGCATCTTTGCCGGATTCCGCTGTTCTAAGCCGGCAGCTCCTGATTTGCCAGGCATAAGCGATTAGGGTGGTTACAAAATAGATGGCAGCCAGAATCCAGAGGCTGATGTACTCGAAACTGATCTGGCGAAGTGTGGCTCCCATGGAATTTATCTTGAGATAACCCTGAATACCATGTGTTGCAGGAAATAGCCAACTGATTGCCAGCCAGAAAGAAGGCATATTTGACCGGGGCCATGAAAATCCGCTGATGAACAGCAATATCAGAGAAAAGAAAAGGAAAAACACCATACCGGTTTCCCTGTTCCTCATAAATACCGAAACAGTCATGGAAAAAAATATGGTAGCCAGCAGAAAAGGTATAGCCATCCCGATCAGAGCGACCGGCTGGCCAATATGGGGAAGGTTGAAAAGGCGGGGGATAACACCCAGAATATAGGCTGTCAGCACAGCATAGAGGGAAAAATAACATATACTCTTGCCGGTTATTAATTGGAGCAGGTGTCGTTTTTTACTATCAACCGGTAAAAGGGACCGGAACCGGTTTTCTTCGCGGGCGGTTCCTGCAAGCATACTTATTCCAAAAAATAACGTTTGATGGAGGATCAGGATCAACACAGCAGGCATCAGGAAGCTGGCAAAGCCCATACCGTTGTTATACAGGATATTATCCTCAAAAGTCATTGGATGAACAGATACCTCCGCACTTTTTCCAGCAATCCCTGCTGCATGGAGACGCTCCACTTCAATCTTTTCTCCTGTATTTAAAACTGCGTAGTTCGTGGCCAGGGTCATGGCTCTATAATACAAAAAAGAACTCATATCACAATAGGTAGAAATGGTAGCCTGCTCCATCCGGTTTATTTTTTCGGAATAATCTTCGGGAACATAAATCACCCCATGAATTTCACGCCGCTCAAAAGCACATTTTGCCTGTTCCAGGTTATCAAATAAAACAGCAACTTTCAATTCCGGAGTAGCATCCATTTTTCTGATCAGTTCACGGGATCTCACGGAATGGGAATGATCTACCACAGCCACAGGAACATCATACAAGGTCTCATTCTTGTAAAGGGTACAATACAAAAGGGGATAGATTAGTGACGCCCCGACGAAAATGATCAGTACCCCTGAGTCCCGGAAAACAAGTCTGTATTCCTTAAGGGTTATGGTGAGCGTATCTTTGATTGCTTTGGAGAGCCTTACTACAAACAGCATTCGCTGTTTTATATATTGAATCAGGGCCTTCATTTCGTCAGATATTCCGGTTTAACAGCTGCCTTCCCGATCCTGCGGAGAACAAGCACGGGCAATAACAGGAAACAAGCCAGAACGATGAACCAGAGGAAATAATTCTGGAACGGTGAACCATTCAGCGCAATGTTCCCATAAATCAGGAAATAATACCTGATCGGAAAAAGCCATGAAAATATCTGGACGGAAGGTGGCATGGCTTCCACAGGGAAAGTGAATCCGGCATAAGTGAATCCCAATAACCCATAAAATGCTCCAAGACTGATGGCATCCCGCAAAACCGGCAGCAACCCGATGAAAAATATACCAACTGCCTGTGAAGCTATTACATACAGGAAGGTTGCAAAACACATAAGCCACATGCTTCCCCAAAGAGGATATTGCAGGTACCGGTATAGTAGAAAATTCATGGCAATTCCCAGCAGAGTGAAAAGAAGAGTGTAGGGCAGTATTTTACCGGCCAGTGCAATGATCCGGGAGTTCCCGGCCGTCCTGATCCAGTCAGGCCCGGTCTTCTCCTTTAATTCCATGCCTATGGAAAAAATGGTGATCATGATGATCATCAGCTGCATCACACCAGGCAATAACAAATTGATCAGGTAAATACCATAATTAGCCCATGGATTGCCAATCAAGTGAGCATCAATGGCTACAGGCTGAATAGCAGCCATCTGCAAATTTTCTTCAGTTATACCTCTGGATTCGAGGATATTCTGCTTCACTTTTGCCCCTGTCAGATGGCCCATAAATGACAAATCTTTCAGTGACAATGATCCTGGAATGAGGTAAGTGTCATTCACGTAAAAGGTAGCTGCAGGCTGGAGTCCCGACTGGAGGTTCCTTTCGAATCCCTCCGGAATTACCACAAATGAATAGATCTCCCCTTTTTGCATTTGCTCACGGGCTTCGGAATAGCTGGAACAATGACTGACCACCTTGGTTTGGGCTGTCGCGTCCAGATTGCGGATCAAGGTTCGCGATAAGGCGGATTGATCCAAATCGACCACTCCGGCAGGCAGGGTATTGGGCCAGCCTTCTTCCATAAGGGTCAGGAAGAACACGCTGCAGAAAATCATCACCAGGGCAGGCCCCAGAAAATAGACCGGCCGTTCTGAAATCCTCTTAAATTCCCGTTTCCAGCTGTTTTTTAAACTGATTCTACTTTTGTAAAACATGACAGTTTCAGATTGTGTAGACGTCCAGAATGCATCTTAATGGATTTCTTTCATCAGAAGTGCCGACATTCCTGGTCTGAGGTTTTTGACCGGATTTACGGGACGTGCTTTTATCTCAAAGGTTCTGGCATCGAACTGGCCGGTAGCTTTGGTTGCTTTCCAGGTTGCATAGGAGGCCAGTGGCTTGATGTGTACAATACGCAAAGTGACTTTCTCGCAGTTGAGTGCCGGTATGGTTGCATTGAAGTTGCTACCCATTTTCATTTCTCCCAAAAGATCTTCCCTGACATTAAACACAAACCAGATATCATTTAAATCGATCAGGTTCATGACCGGGGCACCGGTTCCTACCAGCTCTCCTCTTTTCGGAAAGATTTCGGCAACTTCCCCACTTATTGGTGCAGTCAGGTATATTTCACCGAGAAAGGCCTCCACTTCACGTACTGCTCCGGAAGCACGGTCCACCAGCGCAAGGGCTGCCTCTTTATCTTCGGCCTCTGCTCCGGAAACGGCCATTTCATATTGTGATTTTGCAGCTTTTGAAGTAGCTACAGCAGCATTGTATTGTGCTTCAGCTTCGTCCCGTTTCTGGGCTGGAACCACACCCTTATCGTACAACCGTTGCACCCGGTTATATGTTTTCTTGGCAATATCGACCCCGACTTCTGCTTTTTGCCACATCTCAAAGGCACCATCAACCAATTCTTTTCTGGCCCCTTTCCTCGCTTTTCTTTCCTGGGCCAGGGCAGCATTCCTTGCAGCCACCGCCTGATCAAGTTTTGCAGTAAGCTCCGGACTATCAAGGATAGCCAAAGTATCGCCTGCCGTAACCTGATCTCCCTCTTCAACCAAAAACCTGGTGATCCGCCCGGGAACCTTTCCAGATACCCTTACTTCATTTACTTCCGCTTCACCCTGTATGGTCACCGGCTCCGGTTTATAAACAAACCTGCCGATGATAAACAATACGATGATTATGCCAATCAGACCAAACAATATGATCTGTAAGCTTCTGTCTCTCTCTTTTATTTTTTTCATTTTCAATACTTTTAAAAATCAGTTGAATGTTGACCTGTTATTTTTGCCTTACGGGAATTTCAATGGTTCCCATTGACTTCCGCAGGTATAAATCGCATAAACTCATCTCGATGTTCGCATCAATCAGCTCTGATTTTGCAGATAACCAGGCAGTCTGGGCCATCATATAATCGGTTACCGGGATCACTCCGGCATTGAAACCCTCTGAGGCGGAATGGAGATTTTCTACTGCCTGATCGACATTATGGACTGCTGCGACTTGCTTTTTTATTTCTTCTGCAATCCGGAAGGCATTTTGATTGACTTGAAGTTCAATAAGCTCCTTTGCTTCCTGAAGTTCAAGAAGTGAGTTTTCATGGGTCAGACGGGCAGCCTTCAAGGTATGCCACCGTTCCCCGAAATGAAAAACAGGTATTGTTGCGACGACACCCATGTTGAACATCCCATCAAATTTCTTTTCAAATCCATTGAAAACATTGGGATTACTGATGAGATAACTACCTGATAAAACAATGTTCGGCAAAAAGCGGGAAAGTGCAATTCTCTCTGAGGATCTGGCCATCTTTTCTGCCTGTGTCAGCGCTTTTATTTCAGGCCGGTTGTCCCATACTGAAACCATTGAAAAATTCCCCGGAAGAATTTGCCCGGTGTAAGGATTTTTCTCTTCCAAAGGAGTGAGATCAGAAATGGCAAGTCCGCAAAGCTGGTTAAGCGCCATTCTGGATAAACTAAGGCCGTTTTCTGCCCTGGTCAGTGTCATTTCCGCCTCGTTCAACTTCACCCTGACTTTAAGCTGATCGGCCTTTGTGGAAACACCCTCTTCCACCATCACATTTAAATCTGAATCCAGTTTCGAGATCAGGTTCCTGTATTCTTTCGCCAGTTCAACCTTATATTTTAGTGAAATTACCCGCCAGTATGATTCATCTACGCTTACCAGCAAATCCATCGTCTGATTTTCCTGTTGAGCCCGGGCCAGGATTTCAGCGTACCCTGCAATTTTATAAAGTTCCAGGATTTTCCCGCCGAGGTAAACAGGTTGGACAAAACTGATACCACCCGCATAAATATTGTGAATGTCCATTTCCAAAGATTCTTTGGGCAGTATAGCGTAGTTTTTCCACAATATCTTCTCCGGATTCTTTGCCGGATCAAAAGGCAGACCGCTTGCATCAAGGGGCAGGTTAGTGCCGTTAACCTGTGTCCACTTGTTGGAAATCTGTTCAGGAGTAAATCCAAAGGAGCCGTCCTTCATTTTTGTGCCCACAGGGAGCAATCCATCTTCAGCCATCAGACTGATGTTCTTTTGGTTCCACATATAGTTGCCTACCGCAGAAAAACCGGGAAGCATCTGGGTGAAAGCAGCCTTCTTCAACTGATTG
>DAIDJX010000142.1 GCA_027451165.1 Prolixibacteraceae bacterium
GTTCCCCCCCCCTCAGGGCGGCCCATGTCGTCCTGACGAATCCGTCCGCCGGCGGATTCGGAATCTTAAGAATATTGCAACAGGCAAACGAGATCCTGAAACAAGATTAGGATGACATTGACTTTTGTAAAATTCTTGCTCCAAAAATGGTGCTGCCGATCCTGACCATGGTGCTGCCTTCTTCCACGGCCACCTGGAAATCGTCGGACATGCCCATGGAAATTTCCCGGAAAGTTGGTTGATCCTGGAAAAAAGCCGTTTTCAACCTATTGAAGATTATCCTCAGTGACCGGAATTCATTTCTGACCTGATCCATATCGTCTGTAAAAGTAGCCATCCCCATCACCCCGGTGATGGTGATATTTTGCAAAGCAGAAAATATTTCGCTTCCCAGCAATTCCATGGCTTCATCCAGGTCAAGACCAAATTTGGTTTCTTCCGAAGCAATATAAAATTGAAGCAAACAGGAAATGTTTCGCCCGCACTTCCGGGCTTCCTTGTCGATCTCACACAAAAGCCGCAGGGAATCGACAGAATGGATACAAGCCACAAAAGGGGCTATTACCTTTACCTTATTGGTTTGCAGATGCCCAATAAAATGCCATTCAACATCCTCAGGCATAACAGCTTGTTTGGAAACCATTTCCAGGGCTTTGTTCTCGCCAAACATGCGCTGACCAACCTGATAGGCCTCCATCAGTGCCGAGACCGGCTTGGTCTTGGAAACGGCAACCAGTCTTACCTTTTCCGGTAGTTGCTTTTTCAGGACAAGAATATTTTCAGCTATGGTCATCCTTCGGAAAGTTTGAGGTCAAAGGTAACAAAATCACCTGAAATTACCGGTCAACAATGTCGAACCGTTTGACCAGCTGGTTGCCCTCTCCGTCTGTCACAGTCAGGCGGTGCGGACCTGGCCGGGCTTCGATGGCCATCCGGTGAAAGGCGGAGGTCTCGCCCAGGTAGCGGTCATCCATATACCAGTAAACCACTGCCCCTGCATTCCGGTGGGTAAGTTCAAAAACTACCTTACCATTTGTTCCGTCCAGTGGCCTCGGGATAAAAATTCTGTGGAGTTCCCGTGGATAAATAAACTCCATGGGTTCGCCCGATTCACCGCATCCAGGCCTGAGCGGAGGCAGCGGAAAATACCCCGGGTGTTTTCTCCTGAAGAAATATTCCATCACCGGAGGTAACACAAACCAGTTCTTCTGCTGCATATTATAAACCGGATAGCAGTCTCCCGACACCCGTTGCTGCAACTCCTTATCCAGGTGAATGGTACGGCAATACGGACAGGCACCGGACTTAATTCCGGACTGGATTTTAACGGTATCCACAGCTACACAGCAGGAGGAGGCCAGGAATCCACTCTCCCTGCACAAGACAGTCGGGGTAAGCTCATCGGATGGTTCGCTGAACCAGTTTCCCCCGGGCAGCGACGCAAAAACATCGAACAGCAGGGGAGCAGCCATAGTGGCTCCGGTCAGGCCGGGTCTCCCCTCCCCGTCTGCATTTCCGGCCCAGACAGCAACGAAATAATCCCGGCTGATCCCTACCGCCCAGGCATCCCTGAAGCCAAAGCTGGTTCCGGTTTTCCAGGCAATTTTCCTGCTCCCGGCAAAAGCCTCCCAGCCGGTTTCCTCTTCAGGGCGGTTTACCTCCAGGAGACTTTGCAGCGTAAGATAGACCGATGACGCCTTCAGCAGGGGCTGGGTGGTTTCGCGCCTGTCTTCCGCCTGCTTCCCTGCTTTCCACACCAGCGGCCGGAAGGGCTTCAGGGAATACAGCCCATCCTCCTCTTCATATTGGCGGAGGATAGCTGCCATCGAGCGGTACATGCCTCCCAAATCCCAGAGGGTAGTTTCCGCTCCACCAAGAATGAGTGACAGACCGTAATGTTCAGCCGGAAATACGAGGGTAGTCATCCCGGCATTTTTCAGAAAATGATAAAAGGGTTCCACCCCGTACAATTGAAGCATTTTTACTGCCGGCACATTCAGTGAGCGGGCAAGCGCTTCACCAGCAGGGACTGCGCCATCGTACTCATGACTGAAATTCTCAGGGGTAAAATCCGCGAAGCGCGTCGGGATATCTGCCACCAACTGGCGGGGCGTGATCAATCCCTTATCAAGGAGGGCTGCAAACAGAAAAGGTTTCAGAATACTCCCGCTGCTTCTGGGGGAGCGGATGATATCCACGCGGGCGCCATGCAGCGAATCGGCCGACTGCGGTATGTTTCCTGCGTAAGCCAGCACTTCTCCCCGGCGGATATCCCCCACCAGAACGGCAGCATTATGCACCCGGATGGCGCTCAGTTGGGGAACCCAGCGTAAGACAGCCTGGTTTACTTCCCGCTGCAAAGAAAGGTTGATGGTGCTCACTGTGCGCTTTCCCCTTTCATTCTTTACAGCATGTTCCAGCAGGTGATAGCTTTCGGCAGGAAGGGGATATACCCTCCCGGGAAGGGCTTCTGTCAGGGAAAGCGCATAAGTCAGGGAATCCATTACACCTTTCCTGAAAAGTTTTTCCAGCAAACGGTTTCTCTTTTTCAACAGCAGGGAATCGTTACGACCGGGGTAGATCAGGGTCGGCGCGTTGGGCAGTACAGCCAGGGTAGCCGACTCAGCCCAGGAAAGTTGCCCCGGCGAACGGTTGTAGTAACGCCAGGAAGCTGCTTCCAATCCTACCACATTCCCACCAAAGGGAGCCTGGGTTACATAATACCGGAGTATTTCCCGTTTCGAATACCTGATTTCCAGGTTAGCTGACCAAATCATCTCCACCAGTTTTTGCTGAAGGCTTCTTTTTTTCCCGGGACGTGCCAGCCTTGCTACCTGCATGGTCAGGGTACTCCCGCCACTGACAACTTTTCCGGCTTTAAGGTTTTGTACCAGGGCTCTTGCCAGGCTGAAGGGATTGATGCCAGGATGTTGATAAAACCAGGCATCCTCAAATAAAACGATAGACTTCGAAAAGCGGTATGGTATGGAATCCGGGGGAGGGAAACGCCATTGTCCGTCTGACGAAATCCGGGCACCCAGCAACTCGCCGTCCCGGCTCTCCAGTACCGTAGAATAGTCTGCCGGAAATAAGGGGCGGGGAACACAGAACCAGAACCAGATCATCAGGCTGGTGGCAGTGCTGATCAGAAGTAGTTTTTTATATTTTGAAAACCAAATTTTCAATTCCACACATTACAAAATATTCTACCCTTCAATATGGCCAGCCTTCCTCCCTCACGATCGCAATGTCACACCTTGGTTGCACAATGTTTCATGCCTTTATTCCATCACTTTACTTCAACCCGTGCACCCGGAATCCGGGCATAAATTTCATTGTCGTACATTCCTTCTGCCACAATAGCCGGAAGGGTATACTTGCCGGCATAAGCGGCATGGAGGGCAAACCTGAACTTTTTGGTTTCTGCCGGACGAAGGTCAAAATAAGTATAAACCCGGTCGTCGCGAATATCCTGATAGTCAAAGTTTGCCTGAACCGCTGCAGGGACATCCTGTACCCTGGAGTTGAGGATTTCCCATCCTGAAGGGAAGATGGTGGTTAAGGCCAGGTTCCTGTATTTCCCTTTTATTCCCGGGTGAGAAACGGTCACCTGGATGAACAGATCACTGCCCTGAGGCAGGGAAGCCGGGTTCAAGGGCTGTCCGTTCCGGTCGGTAAAGAGGGTTTCCACCCTGAGGTTTCGCTGTACTTCGGGCGTTTTGTCCTCCAATGGTATACCCCTGCTGACCAGCCTGGCATACAAGGTACCCTGTCCTTCATTCGTTACCGCCGCTTTCACGGAACTGTTTCCGTTCAAAGAAACAGGTAGCCGCAATACCGCATTTCCGGAGGTCACATTTTCCTTTTTCCCATTCAGTGTTACCGTAGCCTAGATGCCCTGTCCCGTTGTCTCGTTCCCAAAATAGCGGGCTATGGCATAAAATGACCAGGCGGCAGTTTGCGTGCTCAGCCAGGGAGAAGACCCGATTTCAGAGGCCATTTCAGCCACAACTTTAAATGCCGCTTTACGGTCGTTCTTGAGTACCAGTGTTTCGAGGATCATGGCCTTGTCCCGGAGCGGGGAGCCGTATGTAATACCCTCCGGTTCATAGGCAGTGAGTCCCTCCGGCATCAGGGTGATGAGTTGGTTTGCCGCCGCACTCTGGCCCAGCAGGAAGTAGGCTGCTGCCAGCCTCCAGCGGGCATCCGGAGATCCTGTGATTTCTTCCCTGAAGCGGTTCATGACGCCTGTTTCAGGGGCTCCGGCCAAAGCCAGGGTATAAAGCCGGTAAGCCTGGACCAGGTTTTCCTGATGCCTGATAAACGGTTCTGCGTTCACGGCAGGTTTCCAGACCCGGGCACGGCTCACCTGAAAGGCAGTCCAGCGTTTTTTCATATCTTCAGGAATGGCATATCCTTTTTGTGCAGCCAGCAGGAGAAAATGACCGGCATAACTGCTGCACCAGTCATCAGCGTTGTTTTGTCCGGGCCAGATTGAAAAACCGCCGGTAGAAGTCTGCATACCCCGCAACTGCTGGATGGCTGCTTTAATATTGGTTTCTGTCTGTACCTTGGTTTCATCTGACAAAGCCGTGAGGTTGCCCAGGTAAAGCTGACCCAAAGCGACAGAGACCGTTTGTTCGGCGCATCCGTGGGGGTATGCAATGAGTTCCTGCAAACGCCCCGACAGATTCAATCCCGGCACAGTACTCAATTCCAGAACAGCCGAGTTGGTCCCGGACATTCCGGGCAGGTCCATCTCTGTTGACCAGGATTCCCTGCTGTTCAGCAATTTGTCCTTTTCGTCTACCACTGGCGGATTGGGATTCCTGATTTCCAGTTCTGTTTCCTGGACAGAAGATTCACTGCCGCTTTGCGCGTTTATCCTGATGCGTCCAATACCTGTCCGGGGAGAGGTTCTGACTTTGAACCGCACAATTTTGCTTCCGGGCTGATCAAAGGAAAGGGTCTGTGTGGTATTTCCTTCAGGAATGACCAGCTCATTTCCGGAAATGCTGACTGTCACATTCCGGGTATTTTCTTTCATCGCAAACACTTCCACCGGAAGGGAAAATTCCTCCCCCGGCCCGGCCATTCGCGGCGCTGTAGTCAGCAGCATCACACTCTTTCTCACCTTTGCTGTTTTTTCGGCATTGCCCCAGGCTCCTGATGATCCGGCTACAACCATGGCTTTCACCGATCCGACATAGGCAGGCATTTTGAACTGGTGGGTACGGGAAGCCCCCTTCCCAAGGGTGAATGGACCGGCGTAGAGCACCACCGGCTGGAACCGGTTGGCCTGTTTACGGCCTGCCATCAGCCGTTCCTCGTCTCCACCCACTGCAAATGCTTTTTCGAGCCGGGCGCCATATGCACCTGCCACATAGTCGAACATATCCCAGGTGAGCACTCCCAGCGCCTCCCGTGCATAAAACCCGGCATGTGGGTCAGGCGTTTTAAATCCGGTCAGATCCAGCAAGCCTTCATCCACCACCGCAATGGTATAGGTCATCGGGTTCCCATGCTGTTCCTTTATGTTTACAGTAAATTCCTTCTCCGGCTCCAGTTCTTCGTTCATCCTGATTTCGGGATGCAGCAGGGTGGCCGGATCTTCCACCGTCACATGGTGGACTCCGTAAAGGCGGATGGGCGCATCATTCTGCGCTGACCCATACGGTTGGATAAGGGTGACATAAATATACAAGGTGGGCGCCATGCCCTCTTTGATATCGACCTCAAAGGCAGTTTCATTGGAACTGCAGTTCACCCAGAAAATATCTTTCACACTGCTGCCATCTTCCAGGCTGACCAGAGCCCTGCTGCCAGGTGCAGAAGGTATTTTCACCTTCATCTTTTCACCGGTAGCATATTTTTCTTTTTCGGTTGTGATGGCCAGAATGGTTGCACCGTCGGGCAGGGCATCCGCTCTCCAGCCACCCCACTCCGACATGTAAAAAGTTACCCCGCAGGCCTGACCGCTTTCCAAATCCCTGGCATACAACAGATACCTGCCGTTATCGTTCCAATTGTGGTAATCCACCGTCAGGTTGAGTTTTTCCGACATGGCTGAACTCTGCAAAGACCAACGCTTCAACGGCTGATAATTGTTTCCGGAAACATACCTGGCCAGGTAATCATCTCCCGATTCCCACCACCATCGCCAGTCAATTTTGAAGAGGGAAACTTCCACCTTACCCAGGGGGGCAGGTGTTCCTTCCGGAGTTAGTGCAATAACTTCGGGCAGATAATTTTTCCCGGTGGAATACCAGCCATCCTCCTCATCAGGCATCCGGATGCCCAGGTATTTTTTATAGGGTGAAAATGCAGCTTGCTGGACATTTATGCTGAAATCGCCCCCTTCCTCAAACACCCTTGTGGTGAAAAAGGCCTTCATCTTGCCCGGGTAGGAAGCTGAAGCCGGAAAACCAAGGGGAACTGCCGATATACCGCTGGCATCCAGTCGACCATCAAACAACACCTGTTTAGTGGGGGACCAGGTGACTCCGGGATGGTCGAAATGGTATTTTTCATAGCCCTTAAAGGTTGTTTTCTCAGGGAAGATTTCGGCTTCCACCACTGCTTTCAGGGAGGAGGCTACCGCACCATGAAGCCACTCTGCCCGCAGCGGAGCTTGCCGGGAAGTTCCTGCCTGAATAAGTGCCGGCAGTTGCAAATCTATTTTCAGCCGGTTGGGTTTTACTGTTTCAATTTTCAGTCTTTTCTCAAATGTGGCGCCGCCCACCTGAATTCTGGCATACCAGTTTCCGGTGGGATCATCGGGGCTCGTTTCCACCGGGAAATGGTAAAAGCCATTTTCAGAACCAGTGGCCACCCGTTTGGTGACTTCCTGTCCCCTGGAGTTGGTGATTTTCAGAATGACCGGGATATTCTCCGGAAGGCGCTCCTCGGGATCATCGAGAATAAAGGTGAGGTACAACCGGTCTCCGGGTCTCCAAACCCCTCTTTCTCCATAAATAAATCCTTTAACCCCTTCCTGGACAGTCTCGCCAGAAACATCAAAATTGCTGAGCGATAAGGAGGAACCGTCATCCAGCCGAAGGTATCCGGTTTGATTCCCTTTCTTTGCCACAGCCACAAAAGGTTTTCTTTCAAGGGTAATGGAAGCCATTCCATTTCCGTCGGTGCTGCATTTACCCATTACCTGATGTTGAAAATCAAAGAGCGAAATTTCCACCTTATCCTCCGGAGTTGCTTTGTCGAGTGCAGTAACCACAAACGTGTAGCGGAAACCTTTCCCCTCCTTGGCCAGAATGCCCAGGTTAGAAGCAAAAATATTCCTGGCTACAAAACGGTTGGAGGTATAAAACGAATTGTGGCAAGGATTGTCCCTTTCCTGCCAGTTGTAATCTTCAGGCCAGTAATAAAGAGAATACCAGCCCGGACCGTCCCACATATTTTCCTCCTCAGTCTCTTCCTCTTCTCCGGAATCCTGACTACCAGCATCCGCTGTTCCACAGGCATAGAGGGCATAAGCTTTCTTAAACCGCAGTTCCACACGATACACTGCACCCTGCTCAGGCTGTATGTACTTATTCAATTCCAGCCGGTAGGTACTCCATTTGTACAGGTCAGCCTCCCTGGGCGGATGGAGTTCCACCTTTCCTTTGTAAACCAGCCGGCCTACCTTCAGCAACTCATTGTCACCATCGACCTGGTTGTCCTGCAAAAACTGACGGATATTGGAAGCATAAATTTTGATGATGCGCAAATCAACCGCATTCAGACTTACCGCTTCAAAAGGGAACTGCATCGACCCCTGATCGGGCACAATGACCCCCTTGCCCAACAACCTGACTCCCGGATTAAAATTCCTGAAATTCAAGGGTATAACCACATTCTCCGGAAGAGATTTGCCTTCGGTTCCCCGAAAGCCCCTGTATAAGGTCAAAGAAGATTCTCCGGTTATCTTTTCTGAGGGCCAGAGCGTTAGTCTGTTGCTTTCGATCTGCCAGACAAAGGGCGTATTACCACCCAGTTCTGCGAGCCCGACCGGCGACTGCCCCGGGTCAAGGGGATCAGAAAAGGTAATTGTAATTTTCTGTTCCGGGGCATTGACAACCTTGCTTCCCAGGATCGAAAATCCTGAACGCCCCGGAATATTGACAACAATTTTGCCGGATCCACTTGCGCCAATCGGATCACCCTCCCATTCCACCTTCAGCTCCCGGGACTTATCCTGATCCCTCTCGAGGCTGTCAATGGCCAGGGTATGGGAAAGCTGGTCTTCTCCGTGCAACCATTCAATATGAACCGGTTTGCCGTTATACCGGGCCCTAACCATCTCCTGAACAGTTTCCCCGGCTGCCCTGTCTGCCGTGCGGACTATACCCTTCCAACGAAAAAAACCAGCGCCAGGAAGGGCTT
>DAIDJX010000143.1 GCA_027451165.1 Prolixibacteraceae bacterium
GGATTGCACATTGGTAATGGCGAAGTTATTCATGCATCCACCCGGGTGATGATCAACAGCATGGATCCTTCAAAACCCAACTACAGCAGCTATCTGGGCACCACTTATGTGGGAACCAAACGGATATTGGGACAGAAATCCGGGTTTGGGTATATGCCAGTTAACGATCATCCCTGGTTTTAAACCAAACAATAAAAAAGCCTGTCATATCTAAAAGGTACTATGCCGGAAAATTTAACAATTAGAAGTTTCACAGTGTTACACAGAGTACAGCACGGTGTTACACGGTGAAAACTAAACAATACTGTGATACACTGTGTAAAACACCGTGAAACACTGTGAAACTTGCTGTATCGAAAATTATTTTTACACAGATCAAATCAAAATGGAGAAACGAAGATCTTTTATTAAAACTGCGGGGCTGACAGCCGGAGCATTGGTCATCTCAGGCTGGATTCCGGGATGCACAGCAAATACCCCTGACTCCAAATCATGGAAGGAAATGCCCCTCAAATTGCGTTTCAGACCCTTTGAACTGAAGCTGAAGCACGTGTTTACCATTGCCACCAATTCCCGTACCACCACGCCGGATGTTCAAACCGAACTGGAATGGAACGGGGTGATCGGCTATGGAGAAGCCAGTTTGCCGCCTTACCTGAAAGAGACCCAGGAATCGGTGATGCAGTTTTTATCCAGGGTGAACCTGGCCAGTTTTACCAATCCTTTTCTCATGGAAGACATTCAGGATTATGTAGACGGGCTTTCTGAAGGGGATATGGCAGCCAAAGCTTCCTTCGATATTGCGCTGCATGATCTCGTTGGTAAACTGATCGGGCAGCCCTGGTACAAAATGTGGGGATTGAATCCGGAAAAGACACCTGTGACCAGTTTTACCATTGGCATTGATACTCCGGAGGTGGTCCGTCAAAAAGTAAAGGAAGCTGCGGAGTTCAGGATTCTGAAGGTCAAGCTGGGGCGGGATACCGATAAAGAAATGGTAGAAACGATCCGGTCGGTTACTGATGTACCCATTTGTGCCGATGCCAACCAGGGATGGACAGACAGGCAACTGGCGCTCGACATGTGCCACTGGTTGAAAGATAAGGGAGTTGTATTCGTGGAACAACCCTTGCCCAAAACTGCCCATGACGACCTGGCCTGGCTGACACAGAACAGCCCCATACCCATCATCGGGGATGAGGGGGTTCAATCGCTCGAAGATGTGGTTCCCGCCAGCCAGATATATTCAGGAATTAATATAAAACTGATGAAATGTGGTGGAATCAGAGCAGCCAGGAAAATGATCACTCTGGCCAGGGCGTTGAATATGAAGGTGATGATTGGCTGTATGACAGAGACTTCCTGCGCCATCGCAGCTGCCGCCCAGCTCTCCCCATTGGTGGATTGGGCTGATCTTGACGGGAATCTGCTCATCTCCAATGATATTTTTGATGGGCCCAGGGTGGTGAACGGAAAAATCAGCTTATCACCTAACCCGGGCATAGGAATTTTACCGGTGAAAAATTAGTAATACAAAATAACAAATTGAGGAAAATATGATAAAAATCATATAACTGGAATAGGAGTCTGTGTAGTTTTAAACATTTTTAACAAATTAATCAGACTTACTTTTTGAAACGATGAATAAATAAGATTATTAATGACTTAATCTAATCTGAAATGTAATGAAGACAATCTGTTATCTGTGTTTTATGGTGTTGGGTCTTCTGTTGCCAATGGTATCAGGAGCACAACAAACTACCATCAAGGGAATGGTTGTGGATGCTAAAACCAATGAATCTTTACCGGGTGTAACCGTGATTGTAAAGGGTTCTGTTTCAGGCACAATAACCGACATTGATGGGAAATACCAAATAAATGCCGGGCCGAATTCCACCTTGGTATTCAGTTATATCGGCATGAAATCGCAAGAAATTCCGGTTGGGGGAAAAACAGTTATCAATGTTTCCCTGATTTCGGAATCGATTGACGTTGAGCAGGTGGTGGTCATCGGTTATGGCACCCAGAAGAAGGCCAACCTCACCGGGGCTGTCGCTAATGTGAACGTAGAAAAAACCCTGGCCAGCCGACCGATCACCGACGTGGGGCGGGCTCTGCAGGGGGCTACTCCGGGCTTGATTATTACCACCTCCCAGGGGAGTATTGGTTCTGCCCCGACAATCAACATGCGTGGTATCACCGGATCTTTGAATTCAGCAGCTACCCCGTTGATCTTGTTGGACAACGTTCCGATTCCTGATTTGAATTATGTGAATCCGGAAGACATTGAATCCATTTCTGTGCTGAAAGATGCTGCTTCCTCTGCCATTTATGGCGCCCGTGCTGCTTTTGGTGTGGTGTTGATCACCTCCAAATCCGGAAAAAGGGATGAATCCATAAAGGTGAATTACACCAACAATTTCGCATTTTCAACACCTGCCAACCTTCCGGAAATGGCGCTGGCATGGGAAAGTGCTCAGGCTTACCTTACTTCAGCAAGGCATGATAACCCTTCCACCCAATACGTTGGTACCATCGGAGGACTCCGGTACAATGATGAGATCATCGGAAAAATGAAAGCATGGTAGGAACAATACGGACGTGGTGAAGGCCTTTCGAGGGAAATGGAAAGAGGCCGGGACTTCGAGATGTATGTGGGCTATATGGAAGGTTACCGGGACTGGGATGTACAAAAACTTTTCTTCAGCGACTGGACACCGCAAAGTACGCATAACCTCGCCGTCACCGGTGGTTCAAAATCCACGAGTTACAACCTCAGTGTCGGGACATTGGGACAAACCGGTATTTTCAAACCGAAACCGGATTCCTATGACCGCTATAACATCAATGCAAGTATTAACTCAGATGTAAACAAATGGCTGAGCATAAGGGGGAGAACCCAGCTTACCAAGTCGTTGTTACAGACGCCCTTCTCCTTAAGCGGCGGAACTTATACGCCTTTGTTCACCCTGTATCGCTGGCAGCCTTCCTATTTCTACGGAACTTACAAGGGTTTGCCGTTCAGGAATCCTGTCAATGAATATGAACAGGCGAAGTACATGTTGAAAGACATCTGGTACAACCGTTATTCACTGGGTACCACCATTAAGCCGGTTAAAGGATTGTCTATAGATGTGGATTACACCTACAACACCAATTTTGAAACAAACAGCACCGTCGGTGGTATTCCTATGGCTTTGGATATTTATACTGCTCCGACCGCAGCGAATGTGGCTGATCCGACTACCATGTACAAAGCCTATACAACCTCATACGATTATGTATCGGAAGATCTGGGCCGCACTGTCGGGTATGTACTGAACGCTGTGGTAACCTATGAAACCCGGATTAAAGAACACTACCTCAAATTAATGGGAGGTTCCAACATAGAATCATCTGAATACAAATACCACTGGTCACAAAGAAAGGGCGTACTGGATTATACACATCCCGAAATTGCCCTTGCCGTTGGCGACCAGTTCGTTTCAGGATCTCACTCCAACTGTGCCCTCGCCGGCTTTTTTGGCCGTATCAATTATATTTTTAAAGACAGGTACATGTTGGAACTAAACGGCAGGTACGATGGAACCTCCAAGTTTATGGGTGATAACCAATGGGGCTTCTTCCCATCTGCCTCCTTTGGTTACAGAATTTCGGAAGAACCCTTCTTCAAACCACTGCTGCCTTATATCAATTCCCTGAAACCAAGGATTTCCTGGGGAAGAATCGGGAACCAGGCAGTACCTTCCGGACAATTCCTCTCCAGTATTGCTGTAGGAACTTCTTCCTGGCTGATCGGAAACAAAACAACTTCCTATGCCGGAGTTCCCAGTACCCTGAATCCCAACCTCACCTGGGAAACCGTCCAATCGTTGGATATCGGTGTTGATGCCAGGTTATTAAATGACCAATTCGGGTTGGTTTTTGAATGGTTCAACCGCAAAACCCTTGATATGCTTGGCGCCGGACAGGTAGTACCCAGTTCTTTCGGGGCTTCCTCACCCATGGTCAATTACGGGGAACTTACCACCAAAGGATTTGAAGTTATTGTTGATTTCAACCATACCTTCGACAATGGATTCCATATCATGCTTTCTGCCAACCTTTCAGATTACCTGACCAAGATCACCAAATTTGCTTCAGCCTCCGACCCGGTGGTCACCAGCAACTATGAGGGCAAAACCATTGGGGAAATCTGGGGATTTGAAACAGACCGCCTGTTCCAGAAAGAAGATTTCACCCTGAATACTACCACCAATAAATGGGTGCTGAATCCTGGCATACCGAAACAAACCAAACTGGAAGCCAGTTCATTTACCTATGCTCCCGGAGATGTGAAATACAAAGATTTGAACAACGACAGCACCATCTATTTCGGATTAAATACCTTAAGCGACCATGGCGACCTTAAAGTGATCGGAAATGAGCAACCCCGCTACAACTATGGCTTCAGGATTGCTGCCGACTGGAAAGGATTTGATCTTGACCTGTTTATCCAGGGAGTCGGATCCCGCAAATACTGGGCTACCGGTAATACCACCATTCCGGGATTTGATCAGGCTGAAGCCTGGTACGCCCATCAGATGGACTACTGGACAGAGGATAATACCGACGCGTTTTATCCCCGCCCGTCCAACTCCGCACAAACCAGTAATGTTTACAATTTCCGGATTCAGACTAAATACCTGCAGAATCTGGCCTATGCCCGTCTCAAAAATGTAACGCTGGGCTATACCATTCCGCCATCTCTTACGAAAAAAGTGAAGATCACAAAACTGCGTGTTTATGGTAGTGGCGAGAATCTCTTTGAGCTGGATAAACTTGGCCGCGTTCCGATTGACCCCGAAGTTGGCATGCACAGCTCAGCTGATGCCCGTATGTATGCACGTGGCTATCCTTACCACCGCACCGTTTCATTCGGTATGCAATTAACGTTTTAGTTCAACTCAGAAAAAGAATAAATTATGAAAAAGATATTGTTTATTTTATCGGTTTCGCTGCTGATATGGACAAGTTGCTCTGACTTCCTCGATAAACCTCCTCTGTCCTCCCTGACTGATGATGGTTTTTGGGTGTCAGAATCCAATGTCAGGTTATATGCACAGAATTGTTATACAGATTATTTCACAGGGTACGGCAGCGGTTGGACCTGGGGTTTGCATTTCTCCGGAGAAACCTTTAATGATGATTTCACCGCACTGGGAGCCTGGACGAAAACCACCCCGACAACCAGCTCGGCATGGACTTTCAGTTATGTCAGGAAAGTGAATATTTTAATCGACAGGCTGGAGCGTGTACAAATGAGTGATGCTGCCAAAAACCATTGGAGAGGCATCGGCAGAATGTTCCGGGCACTGGAATATTCCGATATGGCACGCCAGTTCGGTGATGTTCCCTATTACGACAAACCGCTGGAAATGTCTGACAGTGCTGGATTGTTCAGGCCCAGGGATCCTCTGGCCTTCGTGGTCACCAAAATCATTGAAGACTTTGATTTTGCAGCAGCCAATGTGAGGCTCAATGACGGAACTTTGCAAGTCAACAGGGCTACTGTCCTCGGATTAATGTCAGACCGCCTGTTGTATTTTGGTTCCATTTTCAAATACCACCTGAACGACATGGCCATGGCCAAAACCTGCTTTGAAAAAGCCAAATGGGCCGCGGGAGAGGTAATCGACGGAAAGGCCGGAACTTATTCCATTGAAAACAATTACCGGGCCATTTTCTCATCCAAAGACCTTTCCAGCAACAAAGAAGTTATTTTCTTCCGGCAATATGAAACTGCCATGACTACCCACTGCCTGATGAGTTACGTGAACAGGGAACCACAGACCGGGATGTCAAAAAATGCTTTTGATGCTTACCTGGCTATCGATGGTCTGCCCATCAAACAGTCACCACTTTATAATTACGCCAGCGATGGTGGCAAAAGACGCTTCAAAGATTCCTATAAAGACAGGGATCCCCGCCTGAATTACACAGTTGTGGATTCGCTGAGAATCAACGGGATACACAGTGCTTACAGCACTTCTGGGATTTGTCTCTGGAAATGGCTCGATGCTTCTGCCGATCCGGGCGATCTGACTTCATTAAGTAATGTTAATATTACTGATGCTCCTATTGTACGGCTCGGTGAAGTCATGATTAATTACATTGAAGCAGCGGTGGAACTATCTGAAACGGGTGGAGCAGCTGTTACCCAGGCCGATTTTGACAAAACCATCAACAAACTGCGCGTCAGAACCTGGGGTGGCAAAAAACTCCCCAATGTCACCCTGGCAGGCAACAGTTTATCCGTAAATGGAGTAGTCATCAACGACCCCGACAGGGATCCTACCGTCAGCCCACTTTTATGGGAAGTACGTCGTGAAAGGCGCATTGAATGCATGATGGAAGGGAAACGCAACAAAGACCTCAGGAGATGGAAAAAATTCGACTATCTCAAGGCTGATAAAACCAGTGTGAATTCCTTTGCCAACCCCAACGAGCTTTGTCTGGGAGCATGGGTAGTCAAGGCTGATTATCCGGCGGCCACCAAATGGGCAACCATCACGACAAAACTCTGGGATCCTTCAAATCCGAAGAACCCGACTACCGCCTATGTTCCACCTGCGACTGCTGGCTATATCTTTGGAATCTGGTCGATCACTTCAGCACAAAACAGGGATTGGATTGGTGGTGATCCATACTATGAAAGACAATACCTGAGCCCTGTTCCTTTGGGACAAATCAAACTGTACAAAGATGCTGGGGTTACCTTAACTCAAAACCCCGGCTGGGATAATTAACAAATCAGCATTGAAGGGCGCTGTAAGCGCCCTTCATGTTGTTTATCATTTATTATGCTGAAATTAATTGGTCATGGGTGAAATCTTCGGAAAAATCCAGATCAGCCAAACGCTAAGCCAGAAAATTGAACGCAGGATCGAAGAGGCTATCCGCGGGAAAAAATTTATTCCCGGCGACAAACTCCCGACAGAAAAAGAACTGTGTGCCAGTTTTGCCGTAAGCAGAACAGCGCTGAGAGAAGCTCTTCGCAGGTTGCATGCCCGTGGACTGATCGAAATCAGAAAAGGCAGCGGAATGGTTGTTTCCGGGATCTCCATGGAAGATGCCATTAAATCGCTAAACCTGTATTACGATCTGAAGTTTGATTCCCAGTTGATCAGTCAGATCATTGAAGTCAGACGCCTTTTTGAACCCGAAATCGCCCGGCTGGCATCCAGAAACCGGACTGAAACTGATTTGGATTTGCTCAGGGAAAACATCAAAGAATTGGCAGAAAGTGACCCTGACAATACACAGAAAGAAGTGGATATGATCAACCACTTCCATATGAATCTCTCGAAAGCTACAGGAAATCCAATTATCCAGATTACCATGGAACCCATCTATTCTCTTCTTCCAAGAATGAGAAACCTGATTTATGGGAATGTAGAAGGTGAAAAAGAATATAACCTGCGGCTTCAGCAACTGATACTGGAAGCTGTAGAAATTCAGGATGGAGAAAAAGCCTGGGAATTTTCCGTCGAACTGCTTGAGCGAAACATGGAAATTTATAACAAGTATTTCAAAGATTGATACAAAAAATATTTACAACTTATTTTCTTTCGGCTATTATCATTGGTTTTTTCGTACCACCAGTTGTTGCCCAGCCCTTCACCTTCGCCCATATCACCGATACCCATGTGGGAGGTTCAACCGGCGCTGAAGACCTTGAAAAAACAGTTGCCGATATAAATTCCTTAC
Organism: Prolixibacteraceae bacterium; assembly: GCA_027451165.1. Taxonomy (GTDB): domain Bacteria; phylum Bacteroidota; class Bacteroidia; order Bacteroidales; family Prolixibacteraceae; genus UBA1413. Next base: position 7,750 of record DAIDJX010000143.1, read on the forward strand.
CTGAAATCAGCTTTGTCCTGGTGACTGGCGACATTACCGAATTCGGCTCCGGGGATGAACTGCGGACGGCCAAATCCATCCTGGATAAACTGAACAAAACATGGTTCGTGGTTCCGGGAAACCACGATTCCAAATGGTCGGAAAGCGGCTGCAACGATTTCGTTACCATCTTCGGATCTGAGACTTTTGCCTTTGAAAAAAACGGCTACCTCTTCGTGGGCACTTCCAGCGGCCCCAACATGCGTATGGCGCCCGGACTGGTACCCCGCGAACAGGTGGTCTGGCTTGACTCCATCCTTTCCCGCCTGAAAAACCCGGAACAACCTGTCATTTTTGTCAACCATTATACACTGGATGAGTCCCTGTCAAACAGCCATAAAGTCATCCAAACCCTGAAAAAGGGAAATATTCAACTCCAACTGCTCGGCCATGGCCATGCCAATAAATTATATGATTTCCAGGGTATCCCCGGAATCATGGGCCGTTCCAACCTTCAGACAGCCCGCGCTGCTGTGGGATATAACCTGGTGACTATCCGTAATGACTCCATTTTTTACCGGGAAAGAAATCCTGGAGAAGGGACCTTACCGGAATGGCTGAAATTGGGGATGAAGGCACAGGCTAAGGCTAAGGT